>JAOZKX010000007.1 GCA_029935135.1 Desulfocapsa sp. | reverse complement strand
CCAAAATCATAGAAAAAAACAGGCTAAGGCCTCCTGCACCCCGAATTGATTCTTTACACTCCCAGAAAGGACTATTTCTAACATATCGTTGTCTTCAAAAACCTTTTCATAATCAATTTTCGTTTCTAGAAGACCAAATGTTTCAATTCCACTTTCCTGATCATATATAAAACCCGGGGATTCTATAATCACCTCCATATCAAACCTGGAAAGTGTCATCGTCAACAGTTCACCGACAAGGTCTAAAGCTGGGAGTTCAGCAGAAATTTGATTTGCATAACTATTTGTCTGCAACAGGTTCATATTCATTGTTCATATCCTTTTGTAGAGATTTATATTGATACCTGGAAAAAGGATAAACTTTTCTGCCTGTCGTTGCTTGGCAGTTCGCGACTTTATTTTGGCAGTTTGCGTCAATTCATAGAAAATGGTATCTATTATTTATCTCGAATCGATATACCCAGAACTTCCTGGAAGAAATACAAGAGAGGAAAGAGATGTATTTAACAAAACTTGCCAGTGTGCAACTGGTCTTATGGAATATTATTGAAAAATATAATATTAATGCGGCAGATGTATTCAGGGCTGTCAATTTGAATCCGGCACTGATGCAGCAACCGGGCACACGATATCCTTTAACCAAAATTGCAGAACTTTGGGACGAAATGGATCGTCGGATACATGACCCATGCTATGGACTCACCGCAGCGACTTGTTGGCACCCTTCCCATTTTGGTACACTTGGATATGCAATGCTTGTCAGTAAAAGCCTGAGAGTTACCCTTGAACGACTCCTCCGTTATCACCGGGTTATCTCGGATGCCGATTTTGGGGAAATTGTTGAAGATAAAGAGAATGGGACTCTTGTTTTTAATCTCAGGTATCGTGATGAGGGGAACTATTCATTCTCACGGGAAGATGCTGCCCTCTCCTGGATATTCAGCGTATTACGGATTAATTTTCAACATACTCTGGAGCCAGTATCTGTCAATTTTTGCCATTCAAAACCAGCATGCAGTGGCAAATATTACGAATTTTTTCAAGGTCCCGTATATTTTGATAGCGTTAAGCCCTCATTTGCAATCTCTTTAGATAAAGTAGATGTCATCCTGCCAGGCCACAATGAAGAGCTGGCAGACTTTAACGACCAGATAATGGAAAAATATCTAGAATCCCTGCAACAGGACTCACTCATTGTACACATCAGGAAACTTATTACTGAACAGTTACCCTCTGGAAATGTAACAGTGGAAAATGTAGCGACCGAGCTGGGTTACAGTCCGCGAAAACTGCAGCGTCTACTTCAGGATGAAGATACAACTTTCTTAAAAATATTAAACAACACACGAATGCAGATTGCTCAGGAGTATGTTCGGGATAAGAATACGGATCTCACGGAACTTGCGTTCTTACTTGGTTTTGCTGAACTCTCCACCTTTTCAAGATCCTTCAAACGGTGGACCGGACAATCACCAATGCACTTTAGAAACGCAGCATAAAAACAAAACCCCCTGATTCTTATAATAAGAATCAGGGGGTTTTATTGACCAATGCTATCCGTTGAAGTCAACAGATAGATATAAACTTCAAATGCTAGTAGCTGAAATTAGTTGATAGCTTCAGCAAGTTTGGAACCAGCTTTGAATTTAGCAACATTCTTAGCAGGGATATCGATGGTTTTACCGGTCTGTGGATTTCTACCTTTACGGGCTTCACGCTTGGATACAGAGAAAGTACCAAAACCAACCAGAGTAACTTTATCACCTTTCTTCAGAGTTTCTGCAATCGCAGCAAGTGTGCCATTCAGTGCTTTCTCTGCTGCGGCCTTAGAAATGTCTGCTGCACCAGCTATGTTTTCTACTAATTCTTTTTTGTTCATGAATCCCTCCCGGAAAAACAATTTTACGAATTAACTGAGTACAGATTCTTCTGCGCTCTCTTTCTCATGTATGAATGTTTAATAAAAGCACGCCAAATTGTCAAAAGAAAAAATACTTTCCGAGGCTTTTTGTGGAAAATGGAATTTCACACAACGCTTTATTATCAGGCTATTATAAAATATTTCACCAAATTGATCACAATGAATAGCTGTTCAAAAATCAAGATTACAGGGTGGCCTGATGACTTATAATTCAAAGAAAAAACAGCTTTTCAGGTACGCATGGTAAAAGTTACAGGAGAACCTTGCAGGCCTTCGGTGGCAAGGAAAGCAACAAATTCAGTTCCTAGAGAAGATTGCTGTACTCTTTCCAGATCTCTTTTGCTAACTTCCACAGTCACCGTATCTCCACCAAGGCGCACCCGGCAAGCTGAAACCCCTGATTTTGTCAGGAACCCTTCACATAACTCGACCTGTTGTACATTTTGGCTGCAAATGCGTATACCAGTGAGAATGCGGGTGGCCAGACAGGAATTTGAAGGTTTATCATGATTTGATAGTTGAAAGTCATTTGCCAGAGAACGAATTTCTCGCTTATCCAGACCGGCATCAGCAAGGGGGGTTTTTATGGACAGTTCTTCGATTGCCTGGAGACCAGGCCTATCACTCTGCAGATCCTCACGGTTCGTACCGTCAAGAAGAATTTCAAAACCTTTAGAATTTAGCTGCAACAAAAAACTCTTGTACATCTGCGTCTTACAGATATAACAACGTTTCCTGTCGTTCCTGGTAAACTCATCTAAATGAAGTGGGTTTACAGGCACATACAACCTTTCATGTTCACTGATACCCATCTCTGCCAGAAGATTTTCTGCATTGTCTTTCTCTTCCCGGGAAACCAGTTCTGAAACTGCATTTACCACAAGAACATTATGGGGACCAATGGCTTCGCGGGCAGCATAGAGTAACAGTGTAGAATCAACACCTCCGGAAAAAGCGACCCCTGCTCGCCCAATTTTTTTCAGCCCATGCAGCAGTAAACTATATTTCCGTCTGTTCTCAGCTCTTATTTTGAGCCCTCATCAGAATCTGGTAATAGCTGGGCGGGTTTATTCAAAAAGAACTTCTTATCTTTAATCCATTTTTTAAGCTCCTCAGCAATCTCTCTTGCCATAGGAAGACTTGATAATGGTGCTGTGGGAACTTTTTTGCCATTCACATCAATAGTGCCGGATTTCAACTGCGCATAACTGACATCACCATAGGTTCTGGTGATTCCATTTGTATAATCATAGCCGTAATCAACAACCTGAGTGTACAGATCTGCATCTGTTACGCCGGTATATTGAGCCATTTCAGCATTCAGTACAGGAATGGGGATACCAAGGCCAACTGCCATGGTATTGCCATAACCAAGAATGGAGACACCGCGAATATACCGCTGTGACATCTGTTTCATATCTCCCTGGACCATGATAGTTCCTGCAGGGCGTGTTGGGGTGCCATTTTCAGATCTTGGAGCATTTGGGTTATGCTGGGTTCCATGCCAAGTAACATAGCCAATCCCTCCGCCAAGAAAGATCCTTGTTCCCATACCGATGGTTTTGTAATGCGGATCATTAAAAAGCGGGCTTAACTCACCGGCACTGCAGTAATTAGCATTTCTGCAATGGGGTTTAAGGGTTCCCATATAAGTATGTACCGTTTTATCAGACAAATTTACCGCACAGTTATAATTCTGGTATCCATTTCGCGGATTACAGAGCAAGGCATAGGGCAGATCATCCAAGGTCACTTCTTTTTTCATTTTTTTGCCCATATAACAATCTGTTCCATAGGCCTTTGCTTCAAAAAACACTTTTTTACCGGCGATCAGGTCTTCAATAACATGACCTCCACCATACCTGAACTCACCAGGATAAATCTTATTTAATGGATCATCCTCTGCAGGTTCAGTGGCACCAATATAGGTATCCACAGCTGCCAGACCAGCATAGGCAGGAACCTTATTAAACCAGGCCCGAGAAGCTTTAATGGTTGGAGTCATTTGACCAAAATTTAAAAATGCACCTGAAGAACACATGGGAGAAAAGGTTCCGGTGGTCACCACATCAACTTCTCTTGCAGCTCCTTCCGCACCTTTTTTCTTAACGATATCAACCATTTCTTCGGCGGTGACTATCACAGCTTCACCGGCTTTTATTCTGGCATTAATTTCTTCGTAGGTTTTTTGTATCGGTTTATCGGCCATGAGGGATCTTCTCTTTTTGGATTATATAAAGTGTATCTTAATTTTTGATAGAAACAGTCACACAACTATCTAAACAGAAAAACAGATCATATCCTGCAGACAATGCGAATACCAGTCATTTTTACAACTTGACATACTTTTTACTATGCCCTACATTTCCATCTCTACAATCCTTATATAAAATCCATCTCTCCATCAAGTTTTCCATAGAAAAAGGAACCATAATGGCCAAAGATACTGCCGCTCAAATGCTCGATGTTCGAAACAACATTGACACCATTGACAATAAGATGCTCGATCTTTTAAAAGATCGTATTGCCCTGGCAAAATCCATCGGCCAGCTAAAAAATGACGGAAAACGCGCCAAATGGGACCCCTTACGGGAGCGACAGATCTATGAACGACTTACAGAGATGAACGAAGGCATTTTTCCAGACAAGGCATTGCATTCTATCTTCCACGAAATCATTACAACATGCAGGCTCTCTCAACAAAAGATCAGCGTATCATACCTTGGCCCGGAAGCAACATTCACTCACCTTGCCGGCGTTGAATACTTTGGTCATTCAGCAAGTTACAACTCCATGGAATCCATCGATGATGTATTTGCAGAGGTGGAAAAAGGGCGTTGTAATTATGGCATCGTACCGGTGGAGAACTCCATTGAAGGAGCAGTTTTTTCTACCCTTGATTCCTTTATGAAGTACAAAACAAAAATCTGCGGTGAAATACGAACGGAGATCAGTCACAATCTTGTCTGTCAATCTGGTGACATCAATGATATACAGACAGTGGCATCACACGCCCAACCCCTTGCCCAGTGCCGCGAATGGCTGCGCAAGAACCTCCCCTCCTGCCCGACTCTGCCTGTTTTTTCAACGGGCGCTGCAGCCCAGATGGCGGCAAACAATCCTAATATCGGGGCAATTGCCTCTTCACTGGCCATTAAAACCTATGACCTGCAGGTTGTCGTAAAAGGAATAGAGGACTATCGCGGAAACACCACTCGCTTTCTCGTTATTGGTCAGGAATCACCTTCTCCAAGTGGAGCTGACAGGACATCCCTCCTTCTCGGCCACCAGGAACGACCAGGAGCATTAAACGAAATCCTGTCCGTGATTGCAGAGGCTGGGATCAATCTTGCCAAAATCGAATCTCGCCCCATTAAGGGCAAGCAGTGGGAATATCTTTTCTTCCTTGATCTGATGGGACACATGGATGATACAAATGTCAAAGCGTGCTGTGACACATTAAAAACACTCTGCTCCTACTTTGAATGGCTGGGCTCATATCCCAGTGCGAATTAAGAATCATCCCCTTATTAACCGCCGATACGCGACATCTGACCGATACACGGTGCCTTATCTACAGACTGCATATCTTCCGCCAGGGTATGTCCTTTGGGCTTAGAAAGAATCGTCTCTTTGATGATTTTCCGAATATCATCATCGGAACCATTGGCACGTAGAATAGCCTTTAAATCTGCTTCCCGATCATGCAGCAGACAGGCCCTTAACATTCCTGAAGAGGTCAGGCGCAGGCGATTGCAGGTGTCACAAAAATGATGACTTATGGGACTGATAAAGCCCACCCGGCCTGTGGTGCCATCTTTTCCGCTAATCGCATAGACCTTGGCTGGCCCATCCATTCTACACCCTGGCAAGGGGACCATGTCTCCCACCTTGGCAAGCATTTTCTGTAAATCTGTGGAGGAAATATAGTAACGTTTATCCCAGGTTGAATGCTTACCAACCGGCATAAACTCAATAAAACGGACCTGATAGTTTTTCCTGAGGGCCAGACGAGCAAAATCAGCAAACTCGTCATCATTAAATCCTTTCATGGCCACAACATTGAGCTTAATATCAAAGCCCATTTTTTCAGCAGTCTCTATCCCCTGCCATACCTGCTGGAACCTGTCCACACCGGTAATTGTTTTAAAGCGTTCAGGTCGCATGGTATCTAGGGAAATGTTGAGTTTTCGAATCCCTGCGGCAAAAAGCCCGGCAGCTTTTTCCTCTAATAGCACACCATTGGTTGTGAGACGGATCTCTTCCAGACCATTAAGCTCAGCCAGCGACGAAATGAAATCCATCACCCCTCGTCTTACCAGGGGTTCGCCACCGGTGAGCCGGATCTTATTCATTCCCATATCCACAGCGAGTGTGACTATTCGCAGTAATTCCTCATACCTGAGCAGATCATCGTGTTTCAGAAACTTCAGACCTTCATCTCGATCTTCAGGCATACAGTAGATACAACGAAGATTACAGCGATCTGTAAGAGAGAGGCGAAGATAGGAGATGGTGCGCGAAAATGTATCTGTCAGTTCATTTTTACTCTTTAGGGCAGGCAAACTTTTACTCATTGAATTTAATCCTTTTCAAACTGCAAAACAACAAACACTCAGCATCACATTTCAGTTCTCATTGACATTCGTGATGGGGGATTTTATAGTGTCTTTCTCTTACCCCGATTGCTCCTTTTCTGCCAGCAGTTTTCTGTCCATTAATAAACTGAAAAGCTGGTGAAAAACATACAGGTTCACAATTCACAAAACTAATGCTGACACTTGGAATCGAAAGCTCCTGCGATGATACTGCTGCTGCTGTGGTGAAAGATGACTTCACCCTGCTCTCAAGCTTTCTGAGCAGCCAGGATCAGGTCCATACCCGTTTTGGTGGCGTAGTCCCTGAACTCGCATCCAGAAGCCACTTACAGGCCATTGTGCCAGCAGTCAACGAAGCATTACAGCAGGCAAAAGTCAAGCTCAGCGACATCGATCTTATTGCTGCCACCCAGGGTCCTGGCCTTATCGGCTCTCTGCTGGTTGGATTTTCCTACGCCAAGGCACTTTCTTTTGTAACAGGTATCCCCTGCATTGGTGTTGATCATATGGCAGGGCATATTCTCTCTGTCTTCTTAGAAAAGAAACAGCCCGATTTTCCTTTTATCGCTCTTGTCGTTTCAGGAGGCACCAGTTCCATTTATCTCGCTGAGGGGTTCAACGAATTCACTCTCCTTGGCAGAACTCGTGATGATGCCGCCGGTGAAGCATTTGACAAGGTTGCCAAACTTCTGGGTTATCCTTATCCCGGCGGCCCCATCGTCTCCCAAGAGGCAGGCAAAGGAAACAGAAACAGTATAAAATTTCCGCGCTCATGGCTGGAAAAAGATTCTCTGGATTTCAGTTTCTCTGGGCTTAAAACTTCTGTCCTCAATCATTGCAACAGGGAAAAACAAAAAAACAGACCATTACAGCTCCAGGATATCTGCGCCTCCTTTCAAGAAGCCGTTTGTGAAGTCCTGGTCACTAAAACACTCCTTGCCGCAAGGCTGCATAATGTGAAAACCGTGGTGATGGGCGGTGGTGTCTCTTCCAATCCACGCTTACGGGAAGTAATGCAACTGCAATGCTCAAAGGAGAAAAGAGAACTCTTTATTCCAAGACCGGCACATTGTACAGATAATGGTGCAATGATTGCCATTGCAGGCATCCAGGCCCATAAAAAGGAAGCTGACTATTCTTTTAATCGTGATGTTTATTGTCGTTCACTCCTAGCCTAAAACAAACCATGACCCCCAAACGAACTTTCCGCTATTATTATTTACGATTCACTCGTTTAAGAGGAGAACCAAAGGCACTTGCCAGAGGCACTGCCATTGGTACATTTTTAGGGGTTCTCCCCAGTATTCCATTTCACACCGTCACTGTCCTTATTGTAACATTTATTACCCGCACCTCAACGATTGCCGCTTTACTGGCGACCTTAATTGTGTGTAACCCCCTCACCTATATCCCTCAATATTACCTGTCACTGCTTATAGGAAACTTCCTCACCCCCTATACGATCAGCTGGGAACGAATTAAAACCGTACTTGATGTGATTTTACACGAATCAGGTTTTATGGTACGACTTGATATTCTTGCAAGTCTTGGATACGAAGTTATAATTGTTCTACTGGTTGGAGGTATTGTTTTAGCAATTCCCTTTACCATCGGCAGCTATTTTCTATCCCTGCGGTTTTTTATAAGAATTAATGAACATCGTAGAAAAAAACATATTCTCAGCTAAATATGATAAAATGGTATACAAATGATAAATCAAAATTTTATTTAATTTTTATTCCTGGTAAATGAATCTCAGCAGACTCAAAAAATACTACTATCTCCGGTTTCTCAGGATTAAAGGAGATCCCCTCTCCATTGCCTGGGGAAGTTTTATCGGAGCTCTGATTGGTACCTTGCCGGTAATGCCTTTTCATACCATTGGCATAATAGCTATCTGCTGCTTGACAAGAACCTCTGCCATGGCCGGTCTTTTTGCCAGCCTTGTTATCTCCAACCCATTTACCTATATTCCCATATATTATCTCAGCATGGTTATTGGTAACTTTCTCACCCCGTACACTGTTACCTGGAGCAGCATTCAAAACATTCTGGATATTATTCTTTCCGGGCGTGGCCTTAGAGAATCTTTTGATATGCTCACCCATCAAGGCACTGAATTAATTATCGTTATGCTCGTTGGAGGATTCGTTATGGCCCTCCCTACTTCCATTGCCTGGTATTATGCAACCCTGCGGCTGACCCTCAAAATTCGAGAAAAACGAAGACAAAGACATCTGTTAAAAGAGAGAAAAAAGAAAAAATGAGTCGATATGGTCAAACAAGGAAATCGCTTCAAGAGGAGAACCTTGCCCCAAAAAAACGGTTGGGGCAAAACTTTCTTGTCCATAAATCTACTGCAGAGGCAGTTGCCCACTGTGGTCATATCAATAAAGCCGATACCATTATCGAAGTTGGCGTAGGCCTGGGGGCATTGACCCAACCCATCGCAGAACAGGCAAAAAATGTTATCGGCCTGGAGATTGACAGTGGTCTCGTTCGTTTTCACAGAGAAAAAAAAGATCTTCCCGACAATGTCACCCTTCTTCATCAGGATATACTAAAGGCAGACTTTGATGAACTATACCGTTTAAGTGGTGCACCTCTCAAAATTATGGCCAACCTTCCCTATTCCATTTCCAACCCTTTCCTCTTTAAGCTTATTGAGCATCAGGAAAAAGTTGACTGGGCCACTGTTATGCTGCAAAAAGAGGTTGCCGATCGTTTAACTGCTAAGCCAAAATCAAAACAGTATGGCATACCAACTGTGCTCCTGAGTAGCTGTGCCAAAATCAAAAATCTCCTGTTACTCAAACCTAACGAGTTTCACCCACGACCAAAAATCGAGTCTGTGGTTGTTCGTATCGAATTTGCAGCTGGGAATGAACGACTCCAGTTCAGAACAGATTATGACCGGCCACTTTTTACAAAAATTGTCCGTGCAGCATTTAGTCAAAGAAGAAAAACTCTGCTCAACACCCTTACCGGGGGTGGTTTTTTCAGATCATTTGCGGAAGGTGATAAAAAACTCGAAAAACAACTGACCAAAGAGGCAATACTGAAAGCTGATATTTCCCCTGGGCTACGCGCAGAAGTACTCGACCTTAATCAGTTTATCGACCTTAGCCTAAGTTTTTCTCATATATTGGCCCATTCGTAAAGGAGATATCATGCAAAATTTTGTCTTTCATAATCCCACCAAAGTCCTCTTCGGCAAAGATACAATTCCTGCAATTGGCAATGAAACAGTTCATTATGGTAACAATGTTCTCCTTGTATATGGCAGTGGCTCCATAAAAAAAAACGGTCTCTACGAGCAGGTTTGTCATTCACTCCTGACTGCAGGAGCAACGATTACTGAACATGGAGGCGTGCAATCAAACCCCCTCCTGTCTCATACACATAAAGGGATTCAGCTGGCAAAAGAAAAAAACTGCCAGGTTATCTGCGCAGTGGGAGGCGGTTCTGTCCTGGATGAGGCAAAGGCTATCTGTGCCGGTACTCCTGTTGCCCATGATGTTTGGAAATTCTTCACCGGAAAAAAAAGCATTAAGCAGACCTTACCACTGACCACTGTCTTGACCATTGCCGCATCCGGCTCAGAAATGAACTCCGGCATGGTTATCACCAACGACGACAGCAGGCAGAAATTTGGCTTTGCCAACAAGCGCCTCTACCCCAAAGTTTCTATTCTTGATCCCCAGGCAACCTGTACAGTTCCCGCCGACTACACAGCCTACGGCGCTGTTGATGCAATAGCCCATGTCCTTGAATTCTACTTTACTACCGAAGACCCATATACTCCTGTGCAGGATCGCCTGATGGAAGGACTGGTTATCAATGCAATGGAGAGTTGCAATCGGATACTTACACAACTTGACGATTACCAGGCCCGTGCCGATCTCATGTGGACAGCAACCCTTGCCCTGAACGGGCTCACAGGTGCCGGACTTGGAAAAGTTGGCTTCCCCATGCATATGATCGAACACACCCTCTCCGCCTTTTACAATGTTCCACACGGAGCAGGTCTTTCTGCCATTATTCCCGGCTGGATGCGCTTTCAAGCCAAACGCCACCCCCAACGATTTGCCCAGTTTGGAGAACGCGTCTTTGATTTACGCGAAGGAACTATTGAGGAAAAAGCTGCTAAGAGTATTAAGGAGCTCAGCAATTGGTTTCAGCAGGTAAACAGTCCAACCAGTATCACAGCCCTGAACATCCCTGCAAAGGATATTCCTCAAATAGCAGATAATGCTGTAACCCTTGCCAAAGTTTGGCGTATGCAGGGATATGATCAGCAATTAATAGAATTAATCCTTAAGGACTGTATATAGTTTGCCTCGTACCCCTTAAGAAATTCCTGATATTAAAATATTGATTTTGCTTATTTCCGTGCTACTATACGCAATAGTTTTAAGAGTCATTCATTTACGACTTCACCTTATCCGACCAACAGAAACTACTGCTGTGCGTATATATCCTAAACAGCTTTGCTCCGGAACCCACCGCAATGAAGATAAAAACTGAAATCGTCCAATCCATTTTTATCATTACCTGTGACGGCCCAAGTCTAGACGCCTCTCTAGCTCAGGAGTTTTTGACTGCTATGAATAGTTTTATTCTAAAGAGTCAGATGGATATTCTCCTTGATTTGTCCACAGTCAATTTTATAGACTCCACTGGACTTGGTTCTATTATCCGTTCTTTGGGAGATCTCGGTGTCCACCGAAGACTTATTTTATGTGGTGTTGACGACCGGGTCCTTGGCTTACTCAAAATGACCCGACTGGATCAGGAATTCACCCAGTCTGCAAGTCGTAATGCAACTCTGAGCAATCTCTTCTGGGAAAAGAAAAATCAAACCCAAAAGATTTACCCATCCAATGTAAAACCTGCAGCCAAACAAAATGAAATAGAGCCGGAAGTTCAGATAAGAGAAGACGACGAAACGGCCTATGCCATTCTCCTGGAAGTTGACGATGACCATCCGAGAGAAGAAGAAATCCATGTAAGCGCTGAAGAAGAGTCTGAGTTACCCGATGGTACAGATGACGCTGAAACAACCCTTCATCAAAAGATTGACAAAGAAGAACGACGCAAACACCGCAGGATTGAAAACAAACAGATTATGGATGAAGAGATCACTGTTTATTGTAAGAATACCACCACCGGGAAACGACACCGTGCTGTTATCTTAAATATCAGTCCAGGTGGTCTTTGTATGAGTTCCGCTTTTAACCTTTCTCCGGGGGATACCCTTCTTCTCGAGGGCCGACTGGGAGCACACTTTACATTTAAGGAATATGCTGTATCCCGTTCCTCTCATCAGAGTAATTATGGACTGGAATTTATAGACCTCTCCAATAAAACAATCCACTTTCTTGACCGCCTTACCGGTTCTGTTGACATGAAACGATCTAATAGATTCTTTCATGACCAACCCAATTAAAGACATATTCACAGCAGGAACAATGAAATATGAAATTAAAAAAATTTGGCTACCGTGAGATGACACATTATTTCTCACACCTTTTTCAACCCAAAAACAATGCAGATGCAAACAATGAAGCTGTAAATACTGAAATTCTTGACGCCTATGTCATGACAGAACCAAGCAGGCAAAATGTTCTTGATATATTTCAGGGAGAATGGTCATCCCAACTCCCAGAGAATACGGGTCTGGTAGCTCAGCCAGGTGTTGCCAAATTGTTTGAAGACCATCGCGTCGACTGGGCAGAACAGACTCTTGGCAGCTTTTCTGGTTGGAAGATACTGGAACTTGGTCCCCTTGAAGGTGGTCATTCCTATATGTTTCAAAATAAAAATGCCAACAAGATTATCTCCATTGAGGCAAACACTCGAGCTTTTTTAAAATGCCTGTGTATGCAGAACATATTAAATCTCGATAGAGTCGAGTTTAAGTTGGGTGACTTCATCTCTTTTCTCGAAAAGGATAACTCACAATACGACATGATCTTTGCAAGTGGTGTTTTGTACCATATGGAAGACCCTATTAAGCTGTTGCAATTAATATCTAAATTATCCTCCAGAATATTCATCTGGACGCATTATTATGACCAGGAAATCATCACAAACAGAGAGGAATTAAATTATAAATTTGGTCCTGTCAGCACATTTGAACATGACGGGGTTTCGTATGAGCATGTCACACAGTCATACAAGAAAGCATTGGATTGGTCTGGTTTCTGTGGAGGCTCTCAACCAGACAGCACATGGTTAACCCGAGACAGCATATTAAAGGCGTTAGAGCAATTTGGCTTCACAGATATACATATTAGCTTTGAGGACCTTGACCATCCAAACGGTCCGGCATTTGCTGTATGTGCCCAGAAATAGCAGTTCATCGTGGAAAGAGGAACGACATCCCTTCTACTGGGACGCCGACGCCATCCAGGTCCACATCAGTAATGATTTTTTGCTATATTCTCAAACATCTTGACTAGGCCGGCAACCAGCGTATAAATCGATTTAATATGTAAATTGGAGCCACAGCATTCATCAAAAAAAATTGTCAGTTCCGAATCAAGATCCCCGTCAGCCATCTGATAACAGATCAAAATGGGGATATGGGGAAAGGGGTAAAGAACAAGGGCAATATCCGCATCAAACCCTTCCACCTCCTCAGCCATAAACAGATCAACAATATCTGCAAGCAGATCAGGGTTTGCATCAGCCAGTTGACGGAGCGGTGCTTCACAGCGGCTGGTGAATAATCCCTGCCACTCAATACCGCCATTGAGTTCCCGACAAGAGCTCCATGTTCCAGTGACCGACTGATGGGTCGGATGACAGACATAGGACAGCAGCGGTGCCTGCACCCAGGGAATGATATGACATTCGGATCGCATCTCCCCTTTAGCATTTATACGAAATACTTTGCCAAGTGACACAACATGTAAGTGCTCATCAACATATTTGGCACCAATTTCAGGAGCCCGGTGCGAGAATTCAATCGTCTGAATTTTCTCCAGTAACTTCACCATAAATTCTGACTGCTCGGGAGTGGCGGTCGACCGTTTTTGTAAGGTAGCTGAAAGATTTACTTTTTCTTCCTCAGTAAGCATTGGACAATCGTCCAATTTTTTTTGCCCACTTATGACAGCAGCAGCAAAAGCAAGGCAACTCGGCAGCATACAACGTTTACAATTGCTCTGTTCCAGTACCTTGTATATTTCCAAAGGGGTCAATACCTTTTCGCGAACCATCAAGCCTCCTCTTTTCTCGCCAATTTTTTTTCACAGTGGTATGATAGGGGCCATACCACATTATCAACCTTTTATCTCCAGTGCTGACATGTCCATCTACCTACCATACTCCAAAGGCGGCGAGATTGAAATTCGCCCATCTAAAATCATCGCTCTTGGCCTGAATTACCTTGATCACATCAAAGAAAGTGACTCCGTACAGGTTCAGAACTTCACCAATGAAATCCCCACAGAACCGGTCCTTTTCCCTAAAACACCAAATGTTCTTATAGGGCCTGGAGAAGAGATAGTCCTGCCTGCATTTCTTTCTCAGTATAATTTTGAGACCTGCAGGACTGACCATGAAGCAGAACTGGCTATTATTATCAAAAACAGGATCAAAGACATCAGTCCGGACGATGCTTCATGTCATATCCTCGGGTTCACATGTTTTAATGATGTCAGCCAGCGCAATCTTCAGCGAAGTGACAAATCAGGCTGGTATCGCGGTAAATCTCTGGACACCTTTGGCCCCATAGGCCCGCAGGTCGTTGCGCCGGATCAGATTGGGGCTGTACAAAATCTTAATATCACCTGCCGCCTCAATGGGAAAACTGTACAGCAGGGCAACACATCTCAGATGATATTTAATATCCCTGAGATTATCTCCTTTATCTCCATGAATTTCACCATTGAAGCAGGCGATATCATCATTACCGGGACCCCCAGTGGGGTGGGACCTCTTCATGATGGAGACAGTGTAGAGGTGGAAATTGAAAATATCGGAACCTTATTAAACAGCGTACGCCAGGAGTAAAGAGATGATTGAACAGTATGACGAAAAGGAAGGCTACTGTAAAATGCTTGGCCATTTTCTTACATTTGACTATTGCAGAAGCTCCAATAAAGGTCTGCCATGCAGCAAGATTCTGGACTGCTGGTTCCAGCATTTTCCTGTACAGGAGTTTATCAGCAACAACTACTCCGAAGAAGAACAAAAACAGATCTTTCAGGCGCCAAAATTAAAGATCCTGAGTCTTGGCGAAATTCTGGAGGAGGCACAAGAGCGTTTAAAAAAACAATAGCAGTTCAAACCCTGCATGGCATTTTATAGGCCAATTATTCCAGGCCAGTCCGCCAGTTCTGAAAGAATTTTACGATCGGCATCACTTGTTGTGGAATCAACCGCCTTTTCAGCGAGTCTCTTTTGATATTCCTTTAAGCTGATACTGCTATCTCCTTCCTCACTGCACAAACGATTTCGACGATACTTGTCCCAACGGTCCCGTTCTTCCCTGGCAAGCGACCCAGGCCAGTTTCTGGCACGATATCGAAAAAGCATTTCGGGCAGGCGTTCATCTGCAAACTGGACACCTGTCGTGGCAAGCGTTGCAGGACTCATCTCGCGCAGATCATCCATTTTTCTGCGATCACTATTTGAAAAAAACCCACCTCCATACAGACATTGATCCGGATCTGTAAGTGGGGCAAATGAGTGTCCTGCATACACTTTTTCCAATGTCTCGATAAAGGGAGAAGCATCCTGCAGTTTCTTAACATTCAATGCCGCCTGGGCAAGATCAATATGCCATCGTTCACAAGTTCCGGTAGTTAGCGTACTCACCGGCACAACGACTGGACATTTATTGATATGTATGGTTTTGACCGGTAATCTTTCTACACCTTCAGGGAGTTCATCTTTTCTAGAAAAGAGTCGTTTTTGTATTTCCTCTGCGTCAAGCTCAAGTAGAGGTTCAGGATCATGACGCAGGTCATAGACAATAACCTGATTAGAAAATTCAGGATGTATGCCAAGCACTGCCACAGGAGCAATACAACCGGAATCTGCCGGATACATGGACGAAACATGAAGTATAATCTCCTCTTTCCGCAGCAGTTCAGATACTTTTTTCTTTTCCCGTAACTCAAAAATAAATTGATAGAGGCGTGGCTGTTTGCTTCGTATCAGTTTGGCAAGATCGATGGTTGCCAGGACATCAGATAGAGCGTCATGGGCACCTTCATGACTGATGCCATTTGCCTTAGTCAGATCTTCCAGGCGAAAACTGATGCTCCCATCCTCATGGGTCGGCCAGATAATACCTTCGGGACGCAAGGCATGGGTCAATCGCACCATATCGATTATATCCCAGCGGGAATTATTTCCCTGCCATTCACGACCATAGGGGTCAAAGAAATTCCTGTAAAATCCATAACGGGTAAATTCATCATCAAAGCGCACACTGTTAAAGCCAACCCCACATGTACCCGGCTGGATAAATTCCCGATGAATTTCCGCCATAAACTCTGCCTCACAAACACCGTCGGCATATGCCTTCTGGGGGGTGATTCCAGTGAGCAGACAGGCCTCTGGATGGGGAAGGATATCATCGGCTGGTTTACAGTATTGAACCAGCGGCTTGCCAATAATATTTAGGTCACTATCCGTACGAATACCGGCAAACTGGGCGGCCCGATCCTTTCCCGGATGAATCCCCCAGGTTTCATAGTCATTCCAATAGAGCGTTATGGGCATAGTGTTATTTCCAAGTCAAGTGGATAGTAGAAAATTCAATGTTAATACCATTGCAGTCAAAGTACTAAATAAAAGACAATATGAAAAACTTTGTAACAGCTGAATATTTACCCGTTCAAAATCTGCACTTGAGTTACACCTCTGACA
>JAOZKX010000006.1 GCA_029935135.1 Desulfocapsa sp. | reverse complement strand
ATATGGCTGCCGTTGTTTTCATTCCTGACAGGAAAATACTTTCCTTTCGTTCCACTGAATCAGACAGGATAAATCCTGCTGGTACAAGTGTGAGTGAAAAGATTAACTGTTCAACTGCTTCTAGTGCTATACCTGCTATTCCAGCAAGTATCCATCCGAATAGGATATATTTTCCCCCTACATTCTTCCCGTACAGGCGAAGAAAATAAAAAACTAGAAGGGGGATCGTACCATGCACCCATCCGAACATGGTGCCAAAGAGTACAGGGAGAAGGATGATTGTGGCAACAAAAAGAATATGGCGTGGAAAGCCAATCTTTTCTGGTGTCCCTTTTCCCTGGCTCATTGCTTGTCTTCCAAGGGACCTACCTGTTGGTGGTTCCTGAATAGGGGAGAAGGGCAATTTGCCGTGCACGCTTGATGGCGGAACAAAGTTGCCGTTGATGAGTTGCACAAGTACCGTAGATACGACGAGGGATGATTTTACCTCTCTCGGTAACAAAATTACGAATAACTTTTACATTTTTATAGTCGATGATCTGTTCCGGGTCGGTACAGAAACGGCATACTTTTTTCCTCTGAAAAACTCTTTTTTTCGGGCGCATATTAATCTCCTGAATAGATTACTAATAAAAGCAGTTTATTGATCACTGGGGGCAACGGTTTCTTCTGCCTCTACTTTTGTCTCTGTCTCTACCTTCACTTCTGCCTTGGTCTCTACCTCTGCCTCTGCCTCTGCCTCTGCCTTAGGCTTAGCTTCTGAAGCAGGGGCGGAGGTCTTTTCACTTTTGTTTTCTTCGGCAGCAGCTTCAGCTTCTGCAGCTTCAGCCGCAGCTTTGGCAGCTTCGTGTTCGCCACGGGCAGCAACAATACCTTCTTCGCTGATAGCATCGGCGAGTTTGACTGTCATATATTTCATAACAGAGTCATCGATTCTGAATTTTCGCTCAACCTCTAAGACATTTGCCGAATCAGTAGCGTAATCACAGTAAATGTAATATCCCTGAGTTTCCTTATTGATAAGATAGGCAAGCTTTTTTAATCCCCATTTATCGAGGGAAATTACCTGGCCGCCGTCTGTACCAAGGACAGTGTTGGTGCTTTCAATAATTGTGTTGATCTCTTCTTCGTTAAGGGTTGGATGAAGAATATAGATCGTTTCGTACCTGCGCATGTGTGCCTCCTCATGGACTCATGAAAGTGGGGGTAATCCCCGGGGTGGCCCTTGCTGTTATTGCAAGAGCGAAGAGGTTCTGTCTGGCACTATTGTCAGACAGGGTAGCGTTTTTAAACGCATCTCCAATATGAAAAACTTTTTAAAATACAGGGGAGACATAAAAGTGTCAATTTATTTTTTTCCCCTTTTCGGACGATTTGATCGTTTCCCACTGTTTGTTCAATTCTTTTTCGCTGCCAATCGGCATATTTGCAAAAACATGTGGATGGCGGCGAATCATCTTTTCATTTATACCCTGCAGGACATTGTTGATATCAAAGTAGCCGGAATCTGCACTGATCTGGCTAATTAATATAAGGATGAAAAACATATCACCGGTTTCTTCGCATATGTTTTGATGGTCATTGTCGTCAATAGCCTCGATGAGCTCTTCGCATTCCTCACGCAGATATTTCTTTATACTTAGCAGAGATTGTTTTTGATCCCATGGGCAACCATTTTCTCCGCGTAATGTTGCAATTGTTTGTAGGAGATCAAAAAAGAAAGAATTTTTATTGTTCATAAGAAATGGTGGGATTTTTCACAAAAGACCTTTTGTTTAAGTTGTTTCGTTAATATTTTATGTGAAATTTATAACATAAATGGAACGATGACAATGGTTGGGACTAAAAAAAGAATTGACAGAGCCTGACAGTATAAGTAGTAATTGTCATGACATTAATATAAGAAACCATTCTCATGTGAAATATTATTGTCACTCTTTCTGCTATAGTAACGAAATTATTTTTAAGATCTTATATATTTTTTTTAAAACTGGAGAAATTTAATGGAAGAGAACGAGAAAAAGAAATTTATGCTTGAACGGCATAAGGATATTGCTAGGATTGATCAAGAAATTAAACGCACACATGGTTGGTATGTTCGAGTCAGATTTCAAGGAAAAACCCATTCAAAATTTTTCTCAGATAAAAAATGCGGTGGCAGGTATTCCAGTCTCCTCTCAGCCATTTCCTGGCGTGATACAACGGAGAAAAGTCTGGGTAAGATTCGTACGAATAAACATCTGGTCACTGTATCAAATTCTGGTACCGGTGTCGTTGGTGTTCGCCTCAATGATAAGTTTAATCGTTATGAAGTGAGTTGGGTTACTGTTGAAGGGAAACAGGGGAAGACCTCCGTGTCTATCAGGAAACATGGAAAGGAGAACGCCTTTATTAAAGCCTGTAATATTCGACAGAAAAAAGAGAGTACCCGCTTGGGTATCTAGTAGCTTTGAAGTTCTCTCGAACTCTTCGCTTATCTCGGTTTCTTATTTCCGGGGTAAGCGTAGTCCCTGAACGGATAATGAACTGAGTAAAAAAAACACTTGCAGGTGCATACGCCGCTGGTAGTTCATCGCCGGTGTTATTCACTTCCTGTACTGTCCTGATAGAGCAGTAACCGTTACAGGTTTTTTTTATTCCTGTTGAATGAGTTACTGCTTTTTTTATGCTTATTCTTTAAATAGGTTGACTTTTGTGCCCGGAAAAGGTTAATCTTTAAGATTGTTTCGTTGTGGTTGCGGGATGCGGGTTATTCTAATCGTGTTATCATGGCAATGAAATATTGTGAAATCGAAAGAACTAAAAGATCCAGATAATAATGATTTTGTATCAAAACAAATAATGAGGACATTGCAAATGTATGCGATAGTTAAAACCGGTGGTAAACAGTATCAGGTCGCAAGTGGTGACAGATTGCGTGTTGAGAAACTTGAAGGTAATGTTGGTGACACTGTGGAGCTGACCGATGTGCTGATGGTTGTCGATGGCGACAAAACTGAGATTGGTCGACCTGTAGTTGAAAATGCAAAAGTTGTTGCTACTATCGCTGAACAGGGTAAGGCAAAGAAAGTCATCATTTTCAAAAAGAAAAGACGTAAAGGCTACAGGTTACGAAAGGGCCATCGTCAGTTTTATACTGCTATTCAGATTCAAGAAATCAGTGCTTAATTAAAAATATTTTAAAAGAAAAAGTATAACCAGATTTTATATCGAGATTCTGGTGCTAAGGGGTAGATAAAATGGCACATAAGAAAGCGGGTGGTAGTTCAAGGAATGGTCGCGACAGTCAAGGACAGAGACGTGGCGTAAAAAGATATGGTGGTGAAAATGTCACTGCCGGTTCTATCATTGTAAGGCAATTAGGGACAAAGATCCATCCAGGTACCAATGTTGGTTGTGGTAGAGACTACACTCTTTTCGCTAAAGTTGATGGTATTGTGACTTTTGAAGATTTCGGTAAAAAGAAAAAAAGAGTTAGTGTATATCCAGCAGCCTGATAACAGGTGATCGGAATACCAAAATTTTTCCTGGGATCGTAAAAGCGATCTATTGAAAACCAGGTGTCTGCTCGACCTCAATCCTTAGTATTGATGGTCGAGTTTTTTTTTATTTTTTTTATTTTTCCTTCTACTTCCTGCTCGATTGTAGTTGTTGTTACAAACTGCTCATTCATTTATGCTGAAAAACGCAGCAGGATATTATGTGATTATTATGGCATTTGTTGATGAAGCCAAATTCTTTGTAAAGGCTGGTGATGGTGGGAAAGGTTGCGTAAGCTTTCGCAGGGAAAAGTATGTTCCCAGGGGGGGGCCCAACGGTGGTGATGGTGGTCGTGGCGGAAGTGTGATCATTGAGAGCTCTTCCAGATTGCAATCCCTTATCGATTTCCGTTACAGGTCTCATTTTAAGGCCAATCGCGGCACTAACGGCATGGGGAAAGACATGCATGGGCGAAAGGGTGAGGACTGTGTGATGATGGTACCGGTTGGTTCTATTATTAAAGACAGTGAAACCGGTGAAGTGCTTGCTGATATGTGTGAAGATGGTGACCAGTTTATTGCCGCCAAGGGAGGGCGAGGTGGCCTTGGGAACAGGCATTTTGCGTCAGGTACCAACCGAACCCCTCGTATTGCCACTAAGGGTGAAGAAGGTGTTGAGTGCTGGCTTCGGGTGGAATTAAAACTTATGGCCGATATCGGTCTCGTTGGGTTGCCTAATGCAGGGAAGTCTACTCTTCTCTCCAAGCTGTCTGCAGCAAATCCAAAAGTGGCCAGTTATCCCTTTACCACCTTGGAGCCGCAACTTGGTGTCCTGCATATCCCACATCGAGAATCGTGTATTATCGCTGATATCCCTGGGATTATTGAAGGGGCACATGAGGGAGTCGGTTTAGGGTTTACATTCCTTCGTCATATTGAAAGAACCGGTATTCTGCTCCATATTTTGGATTCCTCAGCTGAGAATCCCCTTGAGGACTTTCTAGTTTTGGAAACCGAGTTGAAGATGTATAAAAAAGAATTGCTCGACAAAACACGGTTGATTGTGCTGAACAAGACAGATATCGCCTTACCGGAATCTGTTCAGGAGCTAGAAGAAATAATGAAAGATAAAGGGTTGGAAATCATATCTCTTTCAGCCCTTACTGGTGTTGGGATAGATACCATTAAGGAATGGATTACTGATACTCTTGAGACTCGTGAAATTCTGAATAATAACCAGGATGAGTTGGATGAGTCGCCTGACACCGATGCGTAAGTAGAGTGAATCCGTAATGGGAAACGAAAATATAAGCAGGGAAGAAGGACTCTATTTTCGCCAAACCTATTTCGACCAGGCCAAACGGGTTGTGATAAAAGTTGGTTCTGCTGTCCTTACCGACGAAAAAGGGATTGACCACTCTGTTCTTGCCAATATTGCCAAAGAATTAAGCTTCCTTAAAAAGAGCGGACGAGAGGTCATTTTAGTAAGTTCCGGCGCTGTTGCTGCTGGTAAACGAAAAATTGATCTTCCCGAAACTGTTTCCACCGGACTGGATGAAAAACAGGCACTTGCTGCAATAGGCCAGCCTATACTCATGAATTCCTATGAAGAGGCATTTGCCAAATATGGGCAAACTGTCTCCCAGGTGCTCCTGACCCATTCGGACCTGGCTGATCGTGACCGCTATCTACGTGTTCGCAGTACTATCCTTGCTCTGTTTCGTTATGGGGTAATTCCAGTTATTAATGAAAACGATACCGTAGCCGTCGAAGAACTGCGCTTTGGTGATAATGATACCCTGGCTGCCCATATCAGTAATCTTATTGAAGCAGACATGTTCCTCTGTCTCACTGATGTTGTCGGTTTGTATACCGGAAACCCACAAGTCGACCCAGATGCAAAGCCGATCTATACAGTGCCTGCAGTAACAGATGAAATAGTGGCTATGGCTGGAAATGTCCAAAGTGCTCTTGGTACTGGAGGCATGCAGTCAAAAATTAAAGCAGCAAAGATGGTTGCCGCTGGCGGTGGTTGTTCATTTATTGGGCCGGGGAAAGAGAAAGGTATACTGCAGCAATTGTTCAGTGGAGAAATGGTAGGCACTTTTTTTCTTCCAGCTGAAGATAAGATAAGCAGAAGAAAGCAGTGGATTGCCCATATACTTAAACCAACCGGTACAATAATTCTTGATAAAGGGGCATGCCAGGCAATACGCCGAGGTGGACATAGTCTGCTCCCTTCCGGTGTTATCGGAGTGCGCGGCAATTTTGGGATAGGTGATGCTGTGCAATGTGTTGATGGAAGTGATAAAATCATTGCTGTGGGTTTGATAAATTATTCAATGAGTGATGTGGAAAAAATCAAGCAACATAAATCTCATGAAATCATACAACTGCTTGGGGTGAAAGATTATGATGAGATTATTCATCGTGATAACCTCGTCTTATTGTAATGAGAAAGGATGGAATTGATATGAATGATCTCGAAAAAGATATTCAGGAAGTGGCCAGGTGTGCCAAAAAGGCTGCCAGGTCATTGGTGAGCTTATCGACGGAACTGAAGAATCAGGCCCTGTATGCAATGGCAGATACTCTGGATGTTGAACGTGCATTTATCCAAAAAGAAAATAATAAAGATCTTGAGCATGGCAAAGAAAAAGGACTTTCTGCTGCCATGCTTGATCGTCTGCAGCTCTCCGATTCCGTTATTGATTCCATGATGAGTGGATTGCGAGAGGTTGCTGCTCTTCCTGATCCGGTTGGAGAGGTCGAGAATATGGTAAAGCGTCCCAATGGCCTTCTTGTCGGCCGCATGCGTATACCATTGGGGGTAATTGGGATGATTTATGAGTCCCGACCCAATGTGACAGTGGACGCAGCTGCGCTCTGCCTGAAGGCTGGTAATGCCATCGTGTTGCGTGGAGGTTCCGAAGCAATTCATTCCAATATGGCACTTGCCGCAGTGCTTCAGAAGTCATTAAAAAGTTTAGGGATTACCCCTGATGCTGTTCAGGTTATTTCTGTGACTGATCGAGAGGCTGTCACAATTATGCTTGCCCAGGAAGAATACATTGATCTTATCATTCCCAGGGGTGGGGAAGGTCTTATCCGTTTTGTCTCTGAAGTATCTCGTATTCCTGTGTTAAAACATTATAAGGGTGTCTGTCATATTTTTGTCGATGGAGATGCCGATTTAGAAAAAGCTACTCCCATCATTCTTAATTCTAAGGTACAGCGTCCTGGTGTTTGCAATGCCCTGGAGGGAGTATTGATTCATAAGGATATCGCCGAGCAATATTTACCGCTTTTAACTGCAGAGCTGCAGAAATCTGGCGTGAAACTCCTTGGCTGCCAGGAGAGTGTTCGTATTGTTCCTGAGATAACAGCTGCCATGGCGAGTGACTGGGGAACAGAATTTCTTGACCTTCGTCTGTGTGTTCGGGTTGTTGAAGATATGGATGATGCTTTTACCTATATCGATGAGTATGGGTCACAGCACACTGAGAATATTATTACTGAAAATTACAGCAATGCACAGCGATTTATTGCAGAAGTTGATGCTTCCGCTGTTATGGTGAATGTTTCCACCCGCTTTAATGATGGCGGCCAACTGGGACTTGGAGCTGAGATTGGTATCAGCACCACAAAACTTCACGCCTACGGGCCAATGGGACTCAAAGAGTTAACAACAAAGAAATTCATTGTTTACGGGCAAGGTCAGGTCAGGAGTTGAACCAGCGCACGGGTATTTTAGGGGGCACCTTCGATCCTGTTCATAATGGTCATCTGGCCCTGGCGGAAGCGGCAGGGCAGGTCTGTGACCTTGATGAGATACTCCTCCTTCCAGCTGCTGTTCCACCGCATAAGAAGGCTCCAGTTGCGACTTTTTCAGAGCGCTCAGCCATGCTGGAAATAGCATTAAAAAAAAAATCTTCGCTGAGATGCCTGCCGATAGAGCAATTTTTGCCTGTTCCGTCTTTTACTATTGATACCCTCCGCTATTTACAACTCCACTCGGCCTGTCCTGTAGACTTCTATTTTATAATAGGTGCGGATGCATTTCTTGATATTCCAAGCTGGAAAGAAGGCTCCCTGGTGATGGCAGCTGTTAATTTTATCGTTTTTTCACGCACAGGGATTAAAAATAAAAAGTTGACCAAGAGGATTAAAGCTCTCTTCTATAAAAAAAAGAATGGTGGATGGTTTAATGAAAAGAACGGAAAGTGGATCTACTGTTCTTTTGCTTCACTTCCGGAAATCTCCTCTTCTATGGTGCGACAGTGTGTAGCTAACAGATATTCCATCAAAAAACTTGTTCCCTCTGATGTTGTTGACTATATTGCCAGCCATGCACTCTATTCAGAGGGATGAATCCCTATTTCTTCAAGAGGTTAAGTTTATCATTTTTTGACATCGTTCCTGTTAATAATATTGAGAAAAACTTGACAGCAGGCCGGTGTCTGTTGGTATAATAAAAAATACTGTGCATCCTTCTTTTTAACTATTTATTGTTCTTCCATTATTTTAACAAGCCAATATGCGCCAGCGAACAAATAGAATTCAAGGCCCGATAAAACTCCTCATTGTTGATGATTCATGGGTGCTGAGAAAAGTACTGCGTGAAATCTTTTCCCAGGATGATCTTGTCGAGGTTATTGGTGAAGCTGTCAATGGCATTGAAGCACTTGGCATGATCTTAAAGGTGAATCCAGATGTTATTCTCCTTGATATGGAAATGCCAACAATGGACGGCTTAACTACATTACAGCACCTGATGATTCATACCCCGACACCTACTATTATACTGTCCAGTCTGACCAAAGAAGGATCCCCTCGCTGTTTTGATGCGATGAAATACGGAGCTTTAGATTTTTTCAGCAAGGATAGCTTCTTCAATGATATTGCCATTGCAGAGAATGGTCATTTAATAATAGATAGAGTGATTGATGCAGCCCAGACGATCGTTCATGCAATTGATCCCATGCAGCAGGTATTAAAAAATGCCCATACCAAAAAAGGTAAGGGGAAGGTTGTCTTTTGTGAAGATTGTGGAACAAGACATTTTTTTCGCTCCAGCCTACAGACATCTCCCAGTCTGAAATGTAATAATTGTGGTGATGAAATTCTTCTTGGATCCGGAACTCGTATCAGAAGGGTCAACTTTGTTACTATCATAGGTACCGGAAAAGGTGGATATTCAAATTTACTGCAGATCATACCTCTTTTAAATGCAGAAATGGGTGGTGCTATTATCATTGCCATCGAGGATACGAAGGATCATGTGAAATCTTTTGTTGAGTACCTTGATGCTATTTCGGACCTGAAGGTATCATTAGCAGGAAACAATCTGTCCATTCATGGTGGTGGATGCTATCTCTATCCGGTCAGTCAGCAGGTCGAATTGTCTGCTCTAAGTGGTAATTATACCTTACAGGTTGGCTCCATGCCATTATCATGCAGTCAGGGGTCGATAGATACCCTGATGATTTCAGCTGCAAAGGTTTTCCGGGAAAGGGTTAGTGGTGTTCTTTTGTCCGGCAGTGTTGATGATGGTTTGTTAGGTATGGAAGAAATTTTGAAGAATAAAGGCAACTGTACCGTGCTCAGTCCAAACTACTGTTTACAAAAACATTTAACGAGTCGTGCCGCCGGTAAATTTCAACTTTCCGATGATATGGATGAAAAAATGCTGGCTACAGAGATTATGAATATGCATTGTAAATTTAAAGAAAGCGTCATTACTGCCTGATTTGCAAAGGTGAGGAAGATGGAAGAGATCGATGCAAAAGAGAGAAGGCTGTATTTACGGGTTCCCATGCCTCTTGAAATGGAGGTCTTTCTTCTCTCAGATAGCGGTAAGACAAAACGAAACATTACTTCACAACAATGTCAGGGGAGAGATATTAGTAAAGGAGGAGTCTCTTTTTTTGCAAATATTCAATACCAGCCTGACGAACTTTTAAGACTTCGTATCTCCTTTAATCCTCATGATCTGTCTCAAAAAAACAGTTCCGCAAAATTACTCAAGGTAATGGGGAAAGTGATGTGGTGCAGAAAAAGCGAAGAAGAAAATCGCTTTGTAACGGGAGTAGAATTTCTCAACATTTATGAAGATGATTTTCACTACTTAAGAGAGTATGTGAAGAGTTACCCTACAAGCTGAAGCACTCTCAAAGAGTACCTGTTTTGACTTGTCCGCACTGCACCGAAGATTAGGGGTGCTGTGTAGAACATAGAAGGGTATTCATACATTCGGGGAGTTTGTCGGCCAGTTCTGTTGCCGTATAGCCGAACCCTTCCTGGTCAAAAAGCATATCTCCAGCCATTCCATGAAGAAATACTGCTGCAGAGGAGGCATCCTGGCAAGGAAGCCCTAGACAAAGAAGTCCTCCAATTATTCCAGAAAGCACATCTCCCATTCCCCCTGTGGCCATCCCCGGGTTTCCACTTGTGTTAATTGCGCTGTAGTTATTGGAAGTTGTAATGATTGTGCCGGCCCCTTTTAAAATCATAATACAATCTTTCCGTCCTTTACTGTATATGTTGCATCCCTCCTTGGCGGCATGCATTCTGTTTTCCTGGATCTCTTCCACAGAGCAGCCAAGCAGCCTTGACATCTCACCAGGGTGAGGTGTAAATATTCGCGGTCCGGCAGGTTCTTTGAGTGTGCCCTGATTTCTGGCGATAATGGTTAATGCATCGGCGTCAAGCACCATTGGCAGTGAAGTCGTGTGGTATAGTTCCAAAAACAGTTCTGCAGTTTCCTCAGCTGTCCCGCTGCCTGGACCGATAAGGATGGCCCGTTTGTCGGTGAGATTTTCATTGATGGTCTGGTAGTCTAATGCTGTCAAAAACGACTGGGAAGAGGGGAGGGGGATAGTCATCGCCTCCACCAGCAAAGTCTCAAAAATAGAATTTAACTGTCTTGCGGTAAAAAGTGAGACAAGTCCGACCCCAATACGTAATGCCCCTTTTACGGCAAGTACAGCTGCTCCAGTCTTTCCGGTGGAACCAGCAAGAACCGCGAGATGGCCATGGCTTCCTTTGTGAACATTATCTTTGCGCAGGAGGGGGGTGACAAGTGCTGACGCAGTGTCTTTGTTTAGTAATTCTGTCGATATATTAGCCCGTTGAACAATTTCAGGAGGAATACCTATATCAATTACCTGCAACTTACCTGTATTTTCAGGACCATGATGAAGGATATGTCCGGGTTTGGGACAGCCATATGTTGCGGTATAATCTGCGCGAACACTTACTCCCAGCACCTTACCATTATCCGAATCCATTCCGGAGGCAATATCAACAGCAACAACAGGAATCCCCCAGAGGAGATCCGATTTGTTGATAAAATCGATAATGGCGGCAAAGTGTTTTATGGCGGGTCTTGAAAGACCGGTGCCTAAAATAGCATCAAAAACACAGTAGCAAGGTTTACCACGACTTACATACTGCTTGTAGAGGACCGGAATTGTCTGTACCCGTGTTTCTGAATCGATGATATGAAAAGGCAGTCTGAGCTTGTGGATGATCTTCATATTTGTTGCAGCATCACCAGTCAGATTATCAGGATCACAAAGGAAAAAAAAGATGGGAAGGCAACCGCGTTGATGTAAATGTCTTCCGATAACAAGACCATCGCCCCCATTATTTCCAGGACCTATAAATATAAGGGCAAAGGAATTTGCTGCAGATCCGATTTCATCTTCCATCATGCGAACCGTACCGAGGCCCGCATTTTCCATCAGAACAATGCCAGGGATAAAATAATCGTTGATGGAGGCTTTATCCAAACCTCGCATTTCTTCAGCATTTGGGAGTTTCATCGGTTTGTCTTTTTGCGAATAAAAAGGTTATAAGAGTGCTTTCAGGAAGCGCACGATAGAATCAGAGAGAAGGGCCGGGTCGGCCTGTTGGTGTTTTATGACACCAAGAAAATATCTTCCAAGTGAGAAGACAAATATATTTTCCCCATTTGTTCGTTCAACACAGAAATATATGTAGCGCCTGTTACTGAGGTCTTCGGAAAAACTGTCGCAAATTTTTCCTGTATTTATAATAGTTGAAGAAATGGAAACAGTATCGTCGAAGTTCCCACTGACAACTTGACCATCATCACGAACGAGAAGGAAATTTGCAACACCTTCTATCTCACCAATTTTTGAAAAGTCCTTTGCGGTTGCCATGAATCAAGCCTCTTTGAGTAAAGTTGCTACGGTTGTGGAGAGTGTTTCCCTGTCTTCTTCATTATCGACTTCTTCCAGGAGAATATCTCTCAGGTCTAAAAGAGTATCGCGAGATGGGGTGACAGTTCCTATCCATTGTTTGACAGATTCGTCAAAGACGAGCTCAGCCACCGGGCCAATAAAGGTGGCGAGTTGTTCCTTCATAGTTAGGAGATGTTTACTAATATCTGACGACGGATGGAGGAGATCTTTAAGTGTTTCCTCGAAATTGTCGACCGCATCTGGTTCAGGTTCTGTTACAATTTCAGTGGCTTGCTGGATGTCATGAGGAGGAACTGTTTCTGGTTCATCCGATTCAACATTTAAGGCGAGCTGAATCGTCATATTAAGCATGGTTGGGGAAAGTGTGGGTTGGTAGAATAAAAAAAGCCAGTGATCATTAGGAAGGGCCATAGCAAAAAGAATGAGATCTTTGTAAGTTACGCGAAAATTCCCGGTATCATTATAATGCGTTGTGAGCATAGCATTGATCTTATGAAATTTTATAGCAATGCTGTTTAGACCAATCTCGTCTGCCATCGTTAATGCGTTGTTTCCGTAAAGACCGTTTTCCAGTGAGTAGAGGAATCCGCCTTCAATTTCCGGGAGACTGGCTATTATATCTGAAAGTTTTGCCTCATAATTCATTGAGCCCTCTTTAGTTAATCAGTATAGTGGAGAGTTAAATATCGGACGAGATAGGTATGGATATTTAACTTGAACTGTTATGTCGGGAATGATGGGACAACAAACCAAAATCCTTGATCATTCTTGATTTAGTGTATATTGCGAATTTTTCAGTGTCAAGGTTAAGAGGATATATATTCAATAACTTGCGTAATCTGTAAGATTTCGTGCTCTCAACAAAAGAAGGTGAACAAATGGACATTATCGTTTTTCAGGAACGAGGATCCGGAGAACACAAAATTGAAGGTGTTAAAAAGTACGGTGAAGGGATTTATTTCACCAGCATTATAGGTGTTGATGGCTTTTTACCTGATTTCATAGAAGACCCCGAATCTTTTATAGACGATGCTTTTCAGGCAGATTTAGTTTTGAACTTTTTGAAGCACCCTGATCTGCTGGATTATCTTGTTCGCCTTTGCCTCAAAAAAAGAATTCCCGTTATTTCACCTGGCAAGAAATGTGTGGGAGTGACTCCTTTTACCTGTTGTGGCTTAGGAAAAGATAAAAGTCTTGGCCCCTATGGTGAACAGTTCGGATTTCCAGAATATAAGGTTCATCTTACGCCTGGTGGTGCAATTCAGGACATTCATGTTCTTCGGGGAGCACCCTGTGGGGCAACATGGGAAGCACTGCAGGACTATATCGGTTGTCAGGTAGAGGATGTCTTAGTTCGATTGCCAAGGCAGGTACAGTATTTTTGTTCTGCAGATCCTAGCGGCTTTGACCCGGTAAGTGGTAAAAGCCCTGTGCATTATGCCGGGTATGTTCATATTGCCGCCTTGAAAAAAGCTATTGAGAAGGCTGGCAATTAATTAACCTTTTTTTGTTTTATTCTGTCACTATATTTTTGCAAAAACGACAGGCTTCAAAACCTGATTCCTGAGCAATCTCTATACTTTTAAATTCTATTGTACAGTTTTGACAATAATAAAATTCACAGCCGGGAATATGGTACACATGACTAATCACATTGCCATGTATTGTCCCTTCGGTAAGAAAACTTGAATCAGGCTGGAGTATTTTCTCAGGTCTTTTCAGTATTGGCGGAGCAATACCAGATTTTTTGGGTGACACTTCTTCAGGGGGCTTGTTCCTGGAGAAGAACACTTTAACTTTATTGGAAAGTGGGAGGATTCTATTGTCGACGAACTTTTCAAGGGAATTAGAAATCTTTCCAGGGATCATCGGTCGTTCATTAGCTGCCTGTCTGATAAAATAAACAACAATACCGAGGAATATAAGATTGGTGCTCCACATTGTTATAAAAGGGGGGAGTGCTGAGTCTTCTGCCAGTGACTTCCCCATTGTAAACATGATATAATAGAGAATAAAAAATCCAAGGCCAAGAGGAACACCGGCAGCTCTTTTCCCTGGTCCCGCTCGCAGGCCCAGAGGAAAACCCAAGAGGCTGAGGATGAAACATCCAACAGGAAGCACTATTCGTTTATGATACTGTACCAGGTGTTCACGACCCTCTTCAGAATATCTGCCGTAGAAATCAGCGCCCTCTTGAAGTTGCCTCATTGTCTTTGCCCCCTTTGACAATTTTGTTACATCCTCGCCATCGATTTTGGTTGGTGGCTGGAGGGGGATTTCGATGGTGTAGTTATCAAAAGATATTATCTGGGATTTGTCATCTGCAGGACGGTGAAGGCTCCCGTCCTGCAGGGTGATGGTGACAATCATGGTGTTGATATCTGCACTCATGGTCCCGAATTTTGCCATGGTGATAATAGGATTGTCCTGCCCGCGCATATCGGAGACCCAGACATCTTTCCAGGTACCTGTTGTTTTATTAATGGCATCAACATAAACAACGAGATCCCCAAGTGCTTCAGTGAATTGATGTTCTTTTATCCCTTTATCAACTTTTTCTTTGGCAACCTGAAACATCAGTTCTTTCATGGCTGTTTCAGCTTTTGGGATAAGGGTAATAGAAAAATATCCTGTAATAACAGCAATTGCAGCAGAGATAATGACAACGGGGGGAAGGAGCTGGTACAGGCTTATACCACTGGCCTTGAAAGCGAGTATCTCGGTATCGCTGGCAAGTCTGGTGAAACCGATAATAACACCCATCATGGCAGCCATGGGCATGGAATAGAGAAACATGTTGGGAAAAAGATAGAGAAAAAAACGGAAGAAGTCAGCAACTCCAATTTCCAGCTCCAGGACCACATTGAGAAAAGGGATAAGCTTGACAAGAAAAAAGACACTGTTCATGATGAGAAAGCTGGCAAAGAAAGGAGCAAGCATTTCTGTTGCCAGGTAACTGTATAAAATTTTAGGAAATCTGATAGGGATAGTCATTGTAAATAATATGCTATGAAAACGAGTTGTTCATATTGTAGTTTTCCAGAAGAGCGCCATGTCTCCAGAAAGAGCACAAATAGATCGTGTATTCCTTGTGAAAATGTATTGGATAGAGTATTTCAGTGTACATCGTATAATTATATCTGGAGATTTATTGTATGCACATGTTTGAGACAAAAGAAGATGGTGATATTTGGATTTGCGTAACCTGCGGTCGTGATCGTGAGGAAGAAATCAGGGCCAAAGACTGGGAGTATATCTGGGACAAGGATGACCCCATGCTCCGTTGCAAACTTTGTGGTCATGGTGATTATGAAGTAGAAGATTAACTGTTTTCTTTCTAAAACTTCGCATCAACCATGGGCTCTTCTATCGTCACTGTTATCCAGTTTTGATCCCACCATTCTTTGGGAGTAACAAACATCCCGTTAACCAGCATGGAGAAGTGGAGATGATCCCCTCCTGCCATACCGGAAGTTCCTGAATTCCCCAGGACATCGCTTTGCTGTAGCATATCTTCAATGGATACATTGATCTGAGAAAGGTGCGAGTAGAGACTGAATATTCCCTGGCCATGATCAAGCATTACCATGTTCCCATAGATACCCAGATAATCTGCAAAGACAACTTTTCCTGTTGCTGCTGCCTTAATTGCCACATGTTTTGTTGAGGCGATATCCATCCCCAGATGAACCTGTTTGTCTATTTCCTTCCCCTTATAATAATATGTGCGGTGATCGGCAAAACCCGCCCTGCCACTACCTGGCATCCGCTTGAACTTTCCAGACCAGAGTTGGTTGGAGGAAGGGTTCATGCAAAGGTCGTGGATCTTTTCATTATTCATTTTCCGTACCACACGATTAGTGTAGAGATATTGCTGAACGGTATCACCTTCCATCTCTGGATAGCGTTCACTGAATTCGGGAATTTTGCGGGCAAGAAAAGAGTCGGGTATATTGATCCGGTCTTTTTTCTGATTGGCTTTTTTAAGAACGGGGAGAAATGGTTTAACGGTGCGGTTACCAGCAGAATCTACAGCTATGACAGCGGATTCTGATATTGTGTCGGTTGAATAATGTAATGCTATATAGGAGATGTATTTGTTTTCTGAAGCATCAGTGAGCGGAAAGCCAGGGTGGTAATATCCGTTTATCATGACACCTTGTTTTACGCTGTCGTCAACACGGTATAGCACAATGCCGGCACCACCAGGTTTGATATAACGCTCACTGTGGAGAATATTTATTTTGGGGGGCTTGGTGTCAATTATTACAGTGTGAGAAAGCTCGCTGAGATTTCCTTTCAACATATCTCGATAGGAATAATCTCTTACCTGAATGGTGATAGTTGCTTTTCCCTCTTTCAGGCCTAAGGTCTTGGGGTTCAGGTCAACTTCTATTGTTTTTTTGTTGGCGCTGGTGGATGGTGATTGACTAACGGATGGATATTGCTTGCTAAAAACTTCCTTTTCCCTGTCTCCCTGAATGACACGAATATTGATATTACGAAGGCCACTTTTGGTATCAGCAACATCAAAAGACAGTTTCGTTTCTTTTCCTATAAAATCAGGAAGATTGTTCACATTTATTGTGGGTTTTTCACCTTCAAAATAGGTGATGTAACCATAGCCGCCAGCACCAATGAGAAGAAGGATGAGGATAAGGAAAATTGATTTTCCAGGTGATCTTTTTTTGTACCTTCTGTTTAAGCGTCGTGCCATTTATTTTCACCCTGAATTGTTTAATGAATCGAATAAAAATTAATCCCAGCTGATACTGTACTTTTCGACATGCTGATTTTTCGTTGGGATAATAGTCAATCTTTTACCAATGTCATGTTCAAGT
>JAOZKX010000180.1 GCA_029935135.1 Desulfocapsa sp. | reverse complement strand
GATTTTTTAATAGAGTTGTAAAATATCCCAACTCTGCAAAACAAAACACGATGGAGTTGCCCTTATATGCGTTGGAAAGGTGGACGGAAAAGTTCCAATATTGATGACAGACGCGGGATACGACTATCCGGTAAGGCAAAAGGCGGTGGTATTGGTGTTATTGTGCTTGCCCTTATTGCCATGTATTTTGGTGTCGACCCTTCTTTTCTTCTCCAGCAGCAAAGAGGAAGCACAGCAACGGAGAGCAGCTATACCCCGACGGCTGCCGAAAATGAACAGGCCGAATTTGTTTCTGTGGTACTCGCCGATACCGAAGATACCTGGCGGGCAATCTTTAAAGGCTACGACTCAACCTACAGGGAGCCGCAACTTGTCCTTTTCACCGGCTCTGTGGAATCCGCCTGCGGTTTTGCCCAGGCAGCCATGGGTCCTTTTTACTGTCCAGGCGATCAAAAGGTATATATCGACCTCAGCTTCTTCCAGGATCTGAAAAACAGCCTGGATGCCCCTGGAGATTTTGCTCAGGCCTATGTCATCGCCCATGAGATCGGACACCATATTCAAAAACTCACAGGTATCAGTGATCAGGTACACGCCAAACGACAGGAACTCTCAAAAACCCAATACAACAGACTCTCAGTACGCCTGGAACTTCAGGCAGACTGTTATGCTGGGGTATGGGCACACCATGCCGATAAAATGCGGCATATCCTGGAACCGGGAGATATTGAAGAAGCCCTGAACGCCGCCACAATGATAGGGGATGACAGGCTGCAGCAACAGGCACGGGGCTATATCACACCAGATTCATTTACCCATGGCAGTTCCGCCCAGCGGGTCAGGTGGTTTAAGCAGGGCTTTGGCAGCGGCAATCTTGAGACCTGTGACACATTCATCAGCAAAACGCTCTAACACCGGAAATAAACTGTAACCGTCATACTCTTTTTCAAATCACAATAGACCGGGGACTTATGCGAGCAATTCTTCAACGGGTCAGTAGTGCATCAGTTACAGTTGACTGCACAGTTACCGGATCCATTCAGGCTGGCATTGTTGTCCTTCTCGGGGTGCACCGGGATGATGATAAGAAAGTCATCAACTGGCTGGTGGACAAAATCATCAACCTGAGATTTTTTGAAGATGGAAAGGGAAAAATGAATCTCTCGCTGCTGGACACCGGCGGCTCCTTACTCGTCGTCTCCCAGTTCACCCTCTACGGTGATTGCCGCAAGGGCAGACGCCCGGGATATTCAACTGCCGCCCCACCGGAAAAAGCCAAAGAGCTCTACCTGAAATTCATCAAAGAGACAAAAAACAGAGACATTCCAGTTGAGTGTGGTACATTCCAGGCCCATATGCAGCTGGAACTTGTCAACGACGGGCCTGTAACGCTCCTTCTCGATTCCAGTAAACTATTCTAACCCACGCCCCCCAACACACCCCCCTGACAATGACCTACACACCCGGCAACTCCTATTCCAGCTTTACCCTGAAACAGCACCAGCACATTCCTGAAGTAAAAGCAGATGTGTACCTGTTTGAGCATGATATCCTCGGCAGCCCTCTGCTGGCCATTAAAAATGACGACTCTAACAAAACTTTTTCAGCAGCCTTTAACACCATCCCCACCGACTCCACCGGGGTAGCCCATGTGCTGGAACATTCCGTGCTGATGGGATCAAAAAAATATCCGGTAAAAGATGTCTTTGGCGAGATCAACAAGGGCGGCCTGATGACATTTCTCAATGCCATGACCGGCTCCGATATCACTTACTATCCATTCGCCACCAGAAATATAAAAGAATACTTTTCCATTATGGATGTGTATATGGATGTTGTGCTCAATCCCCTGCTTGCCAGGTCAACCTTTGAGCAGGAAGGCTGGCATTATCATCAGGAGACAGCCGATGCCCCCCTCCAATATCAGGGCGTGGTATACAATGAGATGAAAGGGGCCTTTTCAGACCCCATCAGGTTAATATTTCATCATATCTTTGGTGGCCTGATGCCTGATTCCACCTACTCTCACGAATCTGGAGGCGACCCGCAAAACATTCCCGACCTCAGTTACGAGGAGTTCTGCACCTTTCACAAAACCCACTACCACCCCTCAAACGCCACTTTTTTTGTCTATGGCAATGCTCCGCTTGAGGAAGAATTAAACTACCTGCAGGATAAATTTCTCTCCCACTTTCCTGATAAAGGCAAACGCATTGAAGTGGCCGCTGGCAGAGATATCAACTCATCCTCTTTTATTGAAGACAGCTACAGTGTTGACTCCTCCGATACTGCTGAAAAAACATTTCTCGCTGTTGCCTCAACAGTCTCAACCGTTCTCAACCGGGAAGAGAATGCCGCCTTTCAGATTATTGCCAATATCCTCTACAACTCTGATGCATCCCCCCTGAAAAATACCATTATAACAAGTGGCCTGTGTAAAGATTTCGGCGGATTTTACCTCTCCACCTCCAGCTTTAAGACAATGATGGTCTCCTATCTTGTGGGGAGTGACCCTGAAAAAAGGGATGCATTTCTTACACTGTACCAGGAGACTCTCTCGAAAATGGCAGATGAAGGGCTGGGCTATGACCTGATTCTTTCTGAACTGAACAAATATGAATTCGGAGTACGGGAAGAGGGGTGCAAGGCACAACGCGGTCTTGATCTTATCGGTAAAGCCATGCCCGCCTTTAAATACGGCACCGACCCTTTTGAGGCCCTGCAGATCGATGAGCTGCGGGTCACCATTCGCCACAAAGCCCTTACAGAAAACTACTTTGAAACACTCATTCAAAAATATCTCCTCAACAATCCGGCCACGGTGGTTGTCACCCTCAAACCGGACCCTGAAAAACAGGCACAAGACCAGGCACGAGAATCTGCCCGTTTACTTAACTACGCCAAAAGTCTTGATCAGTCCGGGCAGGAACAGCTTATCAGAAGAACCATGGAACTGATGGAAGAGCAGCAGCAACCCAATAGCATTGAGACCCTTGCCTTACTGCCGCACTTGAGTCTCAACGATCTGGAGAAGAATCTCGAATTTCATCAGGTACAGGCCACTGAGATTCAAGGGCGTGAACTGCTGATCAGCGAACTCAATACCGACCATATCTCCTATATAGATATCGGTTTTGATATCTCCTGCCTGCCGGCCCGTTTCCTGCCTCTACTCGATCTCTTTGCAACGATTGTCACAGAAATCGGCACAGAAAAAATGGATTATATGCACTTTGCCCGGGAACTCAGCACCTGTACCGGCGGCTTTTCCCATAATTTCCAATGCCATGTAAAAAAAGGAAAAAACGGTGAGTTCCGCCCCGTACTCTGGTTTCATATGAAATGTCTGCCCGAGTATCAGGAACGCGCCATTCTGCTGTTAACAGAGGTTTTTGCCTCCCTCAACCTGCAGGACAGTGAGCATATTGCGGAGATTGTCGCCCGGGAATTTGCCTGGGCTGAACACGCCGCCCAAAGTGAAGGATACGGGCTGGCAACATCACTTGCCTTTTCCCAGCTCAGCAAAGCGGGTGCCTGCTACGAACAGATTCTGGGTGTTACCAGCTACCGTAACAGTAAAAACCTTGCCCGGAATTACCAGAAGCTGGAGACTGCTTTTCTAGAAGAGCTGCAGGAAATGGCTGCGATCATTCTCAACCAGAACAATATGATCTTCTCCATCACAGCGGAAGAGGACCAAATTACCTCGTTCCAGCAACACTGCCACGGCCTGATTTCAGCACTGCCAGACACTCTCTACACCAAAGAAACATTCGCTATTCCCAAACATCCCCAGCACCAGGCACTCATCACCTCCACAGAAGTGTGTTATGCAATACAGAGTGCAAACCTCCTGCCGCAGGGAAAAGGATACAACGGACATTTTGAAGTTCTAAAGACCTATATCTCCCGTGATTATCTATGGAATAGTGTGAGACAGATGGGAGGCGCATATGGTTGTTTTATCCAATTCAGCCATCTTTCCGGAAACTTCGGTATGGTCAGTTACCGTGACCCACAGGTACGTAAGACCTATGAAAGCTACCAGGCCCTGCCGGATGTCATCAGCAAGATGGATCTGCCGGACGAAGTGTTGCAACAGCTTATTATCGGAACCTACGGAAATTTCACTCCCCTGCAGGCATCGGCCGCCAAGGGTGCCACAGCACGCAATGAATATCTCAATGGCATCACCCTGGAATACAAGCAGCAGCGGATCAAAGAAATCATCTCCACCTCTGTTAAAGATATGCGCGCCTTTGCCGACGCCTTTGCTGTTATGCAGCCGAAAATCCAACGAACAATTCTTGGCAACAGGGCTAAAATAGAAGCGGATGCGGATCTTTTTGACCAGATAAGCGAACTCTAAATATATCCAGAGAAGAACAGAGATGACAAGTAAACATTTTGATAACGCCGCAGCCGAATGGGACAAAAAATCCAGAAGGGTGGCTCTGGCAGAAAAAATCAGCAATGCCATTGCCAGGCTCCCGTTATCCTACGATATGGACAGCATGGAATTTGGCTGTGGCACTGGTCTCGTAGGTATTGCCCTTGCTCCCTCCCTCCACCACCTGACAACCATAGACACATCTCAGGGGATGCTGGACATTCTGCAGCAGAAGACTGTGGAGCAGGAAATATCCAACATTACTCCACTCTGCTGCGATCTCCTTAAAGAAGATTATGCCCAAAAGCATGACCTGATTTTTTCCTCCATGACACTCCACCATATACAAGATACAGCCGCTCTCCTGCAGCGCTTTACAGAACTACTCAACCCGGGCGGATATCTCGCCCTTGCCGACCTTGTCGAAGAGGATGGCTCATTCCACGATCCGGACGCAAAAGGCATACACCACAAGGGATTTGAGCTGAGCTATCTCAAAGGATTGCTGGCAGACAACAAAATGACCGAGATCAAAAGTGAAATCATTCACACCATCTTTAAAAGCAAAGAAACAGAAAAAAAATACCCTGTTTTCCTCCTCACGGCCCGCAAAACTCAGTAATCAAACAACAAGGCCACTCCACCACCGCTCGACAGAAATAAAAAAATTCTTGGCTTCTACCCGTTCCTGCACATATACTTAAGAGAATACAAAGTCGGTGTTCTTCAGTTGCTGTACTCTCATCATTGCAGGAGGTTCTCATGCGGACAGGTTTTTCTTTTACACTACTCTTCTTTTTCGCTCTCCTGCTGCCTGCCAATTCGTTACAGGCGGCTGACAAGGCTTTGCGCTTTGGTGTATTTCCCTATAAAAGCCCCAAGGCAATGATGAAGCTTTTTCTACCTGTGGCCAAACAGTTAGAGGACACCCTCGGCATACCGGTTCGCTTAACCACTGCCCCTGATGCCCAACAGTTCAATCAACGCGCCATGGCCGGCGAGTACGACCTTATCTGGACATGCAACACCTGCTTTATACAAACAAGAAAAAAAATC
>JAOZKX010000179.1 GCA_029935135.1 Desulfocapsa sp. | reverse complement strand
AGCCATCCCCAAAGAATTCCAAAACCAATAATATGGTTTACATATATTCGTTTCATCCCATCATTGGTAATAGAAAAAAAGAGGTCATTGAATGTTTCGCCAACTAGGGGAATGTCCAGGAGAATCGCCTCTGCGATAAGACCTGCGGAAGCACCTGTTGAGTCACCACGCAGGACATAGCCAGTGAAAAGAATTAAAAGGGCGACGGGAAGGGTGGCGGTCAGTTTGATCCATTGGCTGGAAGAATAGTTTTGGGCCTTATCGTAAATTGCTATCAGATGGACGATGGAAAAGAGAAAAAAGAATTGACTGGAGTAAAAATGAAGCGATCGAAAATAGGCGCCAAATGGGACAAGCATATCAATGGTGGATACTGAATAGAGAGGCGTTTCCGGGGTGTATTGCAGTGCCACCACAACACCGGACAAAACGGAGATATAGAGTGAGAGGAGAGACCACTCCCCCCAGCGGATATCATAAAAGAGTGTTTTTAATCGCGTCACCATAGTTCATCTATCAGATAGTGATGATATATCCGCCATCATCTTTTAATTTTTCAACCTGGTAACGCGGTAAGGGGTTTTCTGCAGGACCATGCAGTACTTTCCCCTCAGGGGAAAAACGGCTTTGGTGGCAGGGACATTCAAGGTACTTTTCTTTTTCTCTAAAATTTATAGTGCAGCCAAGATGGGTACAGCGCCGTGAAAGGGCCCACGCCTGTTCCCCATTGTCAAAGAGAATGTAATCTGGCCCAAGATGAAATCCAGCAAGTGGAACGGGGGATGAAACTTCAATAATCCTCGGTTTTCGGGGAATGGAAAAGCCAAGAAAACGAAGAATGGGATAGAGTGCTGCAACTGTTGCACAGGATATTAAGAACCGTCTCCTTTTGGGGGGATTGGTGTGTTGGCTGGCAGTATCCATATTGTGACAATTCGCCAAACTTATTCGCTAAAGGCGGTGAGCAGGCGTTCGTTGACATGTTGCGGAACAAGTTCTGTAACATCTCCGCCATGTCTAGCGGCGTCCTTTATAATGGAGGAACTTATATATATCCAGCGGAACCCGGGCATAAGAAACAGGGTGTCAACTTCTCTCTCCAGCTTTTTATTCATCAGGGCCAGCTGAAATTCATAGTCAAAATCGGAAACAGCCCGTAAGCCACGGATAATGGCCTTTGCTCCCTTATTAACTGCATATTGAACCAGAAGCCCTGAGACCCCTTCCACTTCAATTCTTGAATAGTCGTCGGGAAAACATTGTTGGACCATTTCTATTCGTTCATCAAGGGAGAAGAGAGGTGTTTTCCCTGGATTGATTGCTATGGCAATAATCACTTTATCAAACAGGTTTAATGCGCGATCAATAATATCGAGGTGTCCCATGGTGATAGGATCAAAAGTGCCTGGATAGATAGCCAGTGTTTTTTTATTTGAGCTCATAATTCTCTTTCACCTTATAAAACCAGAAACTGGTGTCACCATACTTACGCTGACCTGAGAGGAATAGTTTGGCAAAAGAATCAGGAAGTAGTTCTTCACTTGCCTCTTCTGCCACAATAATCGTGTCACCGGTTAATAATGAACTGTTGTCAATATCTTTTAGACTGTTTAAAACGAGATTTTTCCCATAGGGAGGGTCAAGTAATATAATATCGAAATGCTCTGGCAATGGACTCTTTGGGCTTCTCAGTTGTAATCCCCGACGCAGGTCATGTTTAATGATAATTGCTGCATTTTTGTCAATGTCTTCTATGTTTTGAAAACAGGTGGCATAATTTCTCGCTGCAATTTCAAGCGCTTTTTGGTGGCAGTCTACCATGACAACCTGTCTGGCACCTCTACTTAATGCTTCCAGTCCCAATGCTCCTGTACCGGTATAGAGATCCAGGACATTAGCAGAATATATCTTATCACCAAGAATACTGAAGAGTGCCTCTTTGGCACGATCAGCAGTGGGACGAATACTATTGGTCTGGCCTGGCGTGAAAAGTTTTCTTCCACGGGCCAAGCCGCTTATAATTCGCAATTATTTATATTTGGCAACAAATGCTTCTGCAATTTGAACAGCATTCAGAGCAGCCCCCTTAAGGATATTGTCAGAAACAACCCACATATTAATGCCGTTGGCTATAGATTCATCCTCACGAACCCGACCGACAAGGGTAGCGAAGTCTCCGGCACAATCAGTGGCCAGAGGATATTTATTGTTTGTAGGATCATCCACTAATTTAACACCTGGTGCATCAGCGAGAAGATCTCTTACTTCTGCAGCAGTGATTTTGCTATTCGTTTCGATGTTGACCGATTCCGAATGGCCGTAGAAAACAGGAACGCGGACGGTGGTGGCTGTCACTCCGATGGAATCATCTGCAAAGATCTTTCTGGTTTCATTCACCATTTTCATCTCTTCCTTGGTATAGCCGTTCTCCAGGAAGCTATCGATATGCGGAAGACAGTTAAAGAGAATCTGGTGTGGATAGACAGATGATGTCATCTCTTTTCCGGCTGCATAATCCTCTGCCTGTTGCTGCAGTTCGGCAATGGCACTTGCACCACTCCCGGAAACAGCCTGATAGGTAGAGACAACGATGCGTTTAATACCAACTTTATCGAGGATGGGCTTAAGGGCAACCATCATCTGGATGGTGGAACAGTTGGGATTGGCAATAATACCTCGATTGGTATATTGACTTATGGCGTCACCATTGACTTCCGGTACAACCAGTGGGATTTCAGGATCCATTCGATAGGCACTGGAATTATCCACGACAACGGCACCGGCTTTGGCGGCGGCGGGTGCGAAATCGAGGGAACGGGTGGCGCCTGCAGAAAAAAGTGCCACATCAATATCAGTAAAGGCATCTTCGGAAAGCAGTTGTACTTCGATGTCCTGGCCACGGAATTGAAGTTTCTTGCCTACCGAGCGCTCAGAGGCAAGAAGACGAAGTTCCTTGATGGGAAAGTCACGACGCGTCAGTACATCAAGCATTGCTCCCCCGACAGCTCCGGTAGCCCCGGCAATGGCGACATTGTAGGCTTTATCACTCATGGTAGTATCCTTGTTTCGTATAAGTTGAAATGACTTGCTGATAGAATTTAATTAAAACCCTATGAAAGTAACAAATTTTTCCCATGTGAGCAATAATGCATTTGGGAGAAATAAAAAAGGCGCATTTGGAGGGTTCTTCCAAATACGCCAAAGATTACAGTGAAGGTAGATCTAGCTGTCGTGTTTTTTAAACGGCAGCTGTGCCTTTTTCATAGATTTGAGTTTTTTGTACACGCCGTATCCGGGACCGGATACGAGGTAGCAGAGAAAGAGTGAGAAAATCATAATCTGCGGTTCTGCAGCGACCAGAATAAAAAGAAGAAGAAATGCAACCAGGATCTGGAATGGTTTGATCTTCAGTGTCGGTATCTCTTTAAAGCTGTAATACATATGGGTTGAGACCATAAGATAGGAAAGTAGATAGACAAGGAGAAGCAGACTAATATGCTTTACTTCACCAATAATACCCAGAAAATGACAAAAGAGAACCGAAGCGGAGATCATCGCAGCTGCAGCAGGACAGGGAAGTCCAACAAAGTTTTTGGAGTCGGAAGTAGAGTCTTTGGCGTTGAAACGAGCCAGTCGCAGAGAGGTCATAGCAACATAGAGAAAAGCAGCCAGCCAGCCATAGCGACCATAGGGGTGCAATGCCCAAAGATAGCCAAGAACTGCCGGAGCCACACCAAAAGAGACCATGTCGCAAAGGGAGTCCAGTTCAGCGCCGAACTCACTGGTGCTGTTTGTCATTCTGGCAACACGACCATCTAATGTGTCAAAAATGGCAGCAATCAAAATGGCAATGGCAGCTGTTTTGAACTCTGAATTGATGGATGAGATTATGGCATAAAATCCACAAAAGGCGCTGGCCAGGGTAAACATACATGGCAGCGGATAAAAGCGATTGCTAGTGTCATCCTGTTTCATACTGCACTCCGGAGATATGGGACTCTTTCAGACAAGCCCTGTTCAGATATACTGTATATCATTTTAGTGAAAAAGCAAAAGGAATCAGAGGCTCAGGAAAGGGAGGCTATTTGTGTAACTCCAGCCGATACTTTCTCACCAAGTTTAACGCTTATTTCTGTACCTGCAGGGAGGTATAAATCCACTCGTGAGCCAAATCTGATAAGTCCGAAGCGTTTTCCGCGCTGTACGGTATCTTCAGTCTCCAGCCAGTTGACAATACGGCGGGCAATGAGTCCTGCTACCTGGACGAAAACTAACCGTTTACCATTGTCTGTCTTGAGGACAACTCCGCAGTTTTCATTTAAAAGAGCACCCTTCTTACTGTCAGCAGAGTAAAATTTCCCGGGAGTGTAGTGAATGGACTCGATGGTTCCATCAACAGGAATGCGGTTTACATGGACATTGAAAACATTCATAAAGATGGAGACTTTAATCACTTGCTCCTGAAGATACTTATCGTCAAATTGCTCGTCGATGATAATAATTTTTCCATCTGCTGGTGATATTAATGCATTGGCAGGGGCAGGGGTCATTCGTTCAGGATCTCTGAAGAATGCGACAATAAAAGTCGTAACAGCGAGGCATGGCCAGGCAAGTATGTCATATCCAAGTATTGCGGCAATAAGTGTTACAAATGCTGAGAAAAGAATAAAAGGATAGCCTTCCTGAGCAACTGGAATCCTTGCTGATGTCATAATGATTTTAAAATGTTTTTTGTTAAGCTTTATACAGCAAAAGCAGGTAGCGACAAAAGTCGGAACCTGCTTTTACAGTATTTCTAAAAATCAGTGATGTGACCACTCACTGCAGATAAATTATTTTTTTGGGGCTCTAGCCATGGCTATGGTTCCGGTGCGAACGATCTCCTTAATTCCAATGGGACGCAGGATATCAATCACAGCCTGAATCTTTGTTGCAGAACCTGTGACTTCAACAGCATAAGATTTTGGACTGACATCGACAACTTTTCCGCGGAAAATATCGATAACACGTAACACCTCTGCCCGTGTTGTGTTTTCGGCCTTCACCCTGATAAGGGCCATTTCCCGTTCCACATATTCGCTTTCGCTGATGTCAGTTACTTTAATAACATCGATCAGTTTATGCAGTTGTTTGGTGATCTGCTCGACAATTGCATCATCACCATTGGTGACGAGGGTCAGGCAGGAGAGGTTGGCGTCAAGGGTTTCTGCTACACTGAGGCTTTCAATATTAAAGCCACGGCCGCTGAATAGCCCGGTAACCCGGGATAACACGCCCGGTTTATTTTGAAGGAGGACGGAAATTGTATGTTTCATCGGTTTATCCTGTGCAAATGTATATGTTTATAAGGCGTAAAAAACAATACCTTTAACCTTTAATGCCTTAGTAATCCGTTCTTTATCAGACCAGCAGCATCTCTGTGGTAGCCTTACCAGCAGGTACCATTGGAAAAA
>JAOZKX010000178.1 GCA_029935135.1 Desulfocapsa sp. | reverse complement strand
TTGCGGTTTGCGGTTTGCGGTTTGCGGTTTGCGGTTTGCGGTTTGCGGTTTGCGGTGATTCCCGTTCTGTTCCGGGAATCACCGCATTGTTCATTCTGTACTGCTACTCACAGGTCTTTGGCTTATCAGCATCAAGTGCGTACTTTACCATAAACTGATGTAAGTGCTGCATCTGACTTGTTGAATACTTATAGGTATCAAATTCAGGCATCGCTTTCTTAAACTTTTTATAATCACGGGCAAAGTAACGATCCCAGGCTTTTTTTGTTCTATCGCCGGGAGAAATCGTGGGAGCCTTGTTTTTCTTATGACAACTTAGACATTTACGAAATATATACCTTCCCTTTCCGGCACTTCCTGCTGCCATATCAAATTTCGCTCCAGATGTCATACTCGAAGTTACTGTTGCAGTTGTTGCTGTACTCTTTCTTGTATAACTCGTCGTTTTTTTAGGAGTACTCTTTGTGATAGAGGCCGTACCCATGGCACTGACTGCTGTTTCAACCAGGTAACGATGAATGTTTTCCAGCTGTCTGTCATTAATACCTACGGCTGCAAAGTCATGGTCCATTTCGCGTAATTTAGCATAATTATCTACGAATATTTCAGCCCAGGCTTCACTGGGTCGCTCATTGGGATCCAGGCCACTCAGTCCTTTTTCCTTATGACACGATCGGCATGTCTGGATGGCATATTTCCCCCAAAGCGCATTGCCGCCCTCCGGATCAAAAGCCTGCACCTCTTGAACAGCAAAAAATATCATAGCTGAGCTCAATGCCAGCGCTAATTTCTTCATAACCACTCCTTAAATAACAAATTGGTATTCAAACAATCCTTTTGACAAATCTACTCTTAGAGTAGGGAGAACAATTCACTTATATACTCTGACGATACAAGAATATAAAGAGAATTACCAACCAAAAGTACTCCTTCACCACGAGAGGTAATTATTTGTCCCCTGCTTTATGTTCAACAAAACCCCAATAGGGATAGTCTACTTCATATTCTGCCACAAGACCCGGACTGTGTTCACGACTTGCAACCAACCAGAGCTTGTTCTTTCGCGATTGTTCGGAAACTGAGGAAAGCGGATCCCAGTCTGGAAAGAGAACCATGGCATTATCCGCACTGTACTCAATGTCACCAGACCCCTTGAAGACACCAAGATGAGGTGATTCAGAATAACTTTCCCCCACCCCCCTTGAGAGTTCCGACACGACAAGAAACGAGACACGCAACTCATCACGGATGGATTCCAGCTGTCGGAGCCAGGCGTCAATTCCAGTTCTACGCTCAGAGAAATCTTTAAATGGTAGCTTATGAAGACTGTCTATTACCACAACGGTATAAATACTGTTTGTTTCGTGACGAATAAAATCGATATGCTGCCTCATAATCTCAGGAGTCACCTGCCGGTCATTCACCACTCGAAAAAATGTGAGCATCTCCTTAAATCGGCTGCAACTCTTATCATATTGTTTTTGCTGTTCATCGCTAAACTCATCCAGGCGAATCGATTCAGTAGACTGCCGACTGAGACGGCACAATGTCCGCTGGTAAATTTTCTGCCGACCATTCTCAAAATCATAATACAGCACCGGGATTTTCCGAAGTGCCATTTCCGTTGCCATTTGAATCATAAAAGTGGATTTTCCGGATTTTGGAGCTCCACCAATAATATTAATACCATGCACCCCATCAAGGGCCTGGTCAAGAAATGGAAACCCGGTCTGCAAAGAGGCATAGGAAGTACCGCCTTCAAGGGCAAGTTGTTCAAAAAAATGGTTATTCTCTCTCTCCGGCGTGACAAAGGGAGAAAAAGGTTTTGCCTCGTTTACCATGGTAGAAACCAGGGCACGGAACTGTTTTCCTTTATCTTTTGCAAACTGCCAGACTGTATAATTCTGCGGCAGCCCATAAGACCATTTGAACGGACGTACCTTGTAGCCTATCCGGGAAGCAAGTTGATAGGTACAGAGCTCAGCCTCACCACTATTTTCCATAACCAGAAAAATATTCTTTATCAGTCCAAACTGCTCAGGATCGATTCCCTCCATATTCTGATGATCCGGTACCGCAACGCCTGGAAATCCCAACTGCTTCAGAACGAGTAAATTATCTTCCCCTGCACAGAGAAACAGACTGCCGTTTTCGCAATGGCCAATATCCTGCACATTAAAAATTCTGGCATGATCACCAAATACCTGCTCTTCTCCATGCCAGAAAACATCTTCACTGCGTCCTGGAAAAACACAGCGTGCGGCATAACAGTTGTTGTCATCCCGGATATATGGATAGACAAGATAGCGGCCATTAAAACCTATCTGTTGTTCGGCAAGAAGGCTCTCACCAACACCTGCTTCCTGAAATCTTTCCAACAGCGCAGGGGTCAGGCTCTCATGATACAAGTCAATTTCTTTGTTTAAATTCGCAACAGGATAGTCACTTTTTCTGGCTGGGGGTTCACGGTCAGGATCAAATCCCGGCACCTGAAGAGGATCCAGGCCGGAAAGTTTTGCAAACCACAGGGGAAAGCCACCAGGAACACAGCGATTCAAACAACGAAAATAGCCATGAAAAAACCCACTTTTTTTTAGGAAGACAACAAACTTGCCCTGAGGATCGAGACCTTTTTTCCGGCAGAAAGGGCAATCTGCGGTAAGATAATTTTTTTCAGCCTTCGTGTTGGAAAGATTCTGCAGATACAGATTTGCTATGGCGTCGCTCTGTTCCATATAATTTGTCAAACGGCGGGAAAAGGTTGCATCTGCTCAGATGAAAGAATCAAAATAAGACTATTGGCTGTTTCTGATTTTTTGTACTTCAACTGGAGTAAAATGATCATCGAAACAGACATGAAGAGAATGGTCCATTTCTACTGAATGACGGGAACGGACCGCAAGGATAATTCCAGTTCTCACTGTTTTATTTTTCTCCAATCCACTTCCTTCAATGGCAAGTTTAATGTTTCTGCCAAGCAAAGTGCGTCCATGCTTGGCATGAGAGATACGGGCAATAAAAGAGGCCCCTCCCTGTGAGATATCGATGCCATCACCACGCAACTTTGTACTGGTGGCATTTCCAAGTTGATCAAGCAAAAGAATTCGTACTGAGCCTGAGAATGAATAGCGGGGTGATTCCCGTCGATCAGCACCAGAGTTCAAAAAGAAATCACTCAACTCCTCATCAAACTGGCGGCAAAACACCTGCAGTTTAGGCTCCAGAGCAGGATATATTTCACTCCACTTTTCCAGATTATCCACAGACAAGCAAGAGACTTCAACGGCTCCCATGCCACTGGCATTCAAGGTCCACATGGAATCATCGAAAAAAGTGGTCCCCCCAAAAACCTGCCCTGGCCCCAGAACCGCAACCAGCGTCTCATTACCTTTTTCCTGGTAAAAGAGCTTGACCTTGCCCTTATTAATAAAGAAAAGCCCCTGCGGCTCATCACCCTGGCGAACAATGGGAGCCTCGGAAACATACGCCTTATGCTGCAAAGAGTGATAAAATGTATTAAATTCTTCTGTACTTAACACATCATACAAATCTGACCATATCGCGATATGATCGCTGTCTATTGAAGCAGCCTTGGCCTCTTCAATCATCTCTGCTGCCTTAATGATTTCTGACAAGGCCATGGAATCTACATCAATAAGTCGCAGGCGAAATGCTTCAGCAGTATGAAATTGTTTTAATTGAACAGTCTTTTCGATAAGTGTGAGTAACAGTTGTTTGGCCGCCTCCTTTTCACCCTGCCGTACCAGCGCATACACTTGCTCTTCATCGGGATCGGTGGTAATGCACTCGAATTTATCAAATCCATCCTCGACAATCACCTCTTGAGTCTCTTTGTTCTTATCTGGTAATTCCTGATACTGCCCCGCCTGGATTTTATATCGCTCATCTATCAGGGCGATTGCCTGTTGCGCTGCCTCCACACTTTCTTTACCAAGGTTTTCGCCCCTGCTCTCTACAATGAGCTGAAGTACCTTGGCTGCTTTCCCTTCACCGGTGGCCCCAAGTGTTTCGCAGATAGCCACAACCAGTTCATTTTTTTCGGAGCCACTAAATGACTTACACTCTTCCAGTAACTCAGAAAGCGGTTCAACCACCCCGCCGTCCGCGATACGTTTCAGCTCCCGCATCAACAGGACCTTCACCTGAAGAGTCGCCTGAGGCAGTACCTGCAAAAGATACTGCTGAGTTGATTCACCCCCTGTTCTCACAATACAGGTCAATGCTTCTTTGGTGACCCGCAAATCATCATGGGCCACATACTTCAGAACCGGGATCACATCATCTTCCGTCCCTGTTTCAGAAAGAAGCCGTATAATATTTCTCTTTCCATACCACGGCATAGGCTCATCAAGACGCTTATGCAGCAGTGGTGGAAGCTGTATTTTCACACCGGTAAGAATTTTCAGCAAACGGATACGGTCTGCACGGCTATCCGACTCGAGGAGTATATCAATCAGATAATCTGCGGCAACAGGACCCTGCATACACATTTTGCGGCAGATATCATCGTCCACAGGTTTCACAAAACAGCGTTGCAGATAAGACTGCAAGACTTTCGCATCAACCCCACTATCCTGAATCTTTCCAACAAGATCGCGGATCTCTTTCGTTTTTTCCAACTCACCTGAACGAATATGATAAAAAGTATCCAATATCGTTTCAGCAAGAGCATCATTTGCATGCTGCCAGGCATGGTTCATCATCTGCTGCATGGCTGTTAGATAATTTTTATAACTCCTGTCAGCATTCTCAGACTCACGAATCCTGGCAAGGGAAACAGGAACAAGTTTTTCCAGCCACTCCCAGCGCTCAAGCGATGCCAGTTTTACAGCCACTGCCCCGATAGCCAGAGTGAGATGCGGCCGAAGTGCACTCCCCTTATCTTTCAGACCTAAGACCATATTCTGAATGATGGCAGCGGCCACAGACTCTTTTCCATTGGCAAAGAGCCTTTCAATGGTCACAGGAAGATTGTGACGAATTTCCTCGTTTGCCAGACCTTCCATCTCACCCTTGGCAAGAGCAACAATACCCGCCTGTACCCGTTGTACCTTTCTCTCTTTCTCACCGGCTGACAAAGCATCTTCCGTAGAATCCGCTGCTTTTATCTGTTTGATCCTGGAGGTGTCAAGCAGTCGTTCATAGGCCTTACTGACAATATCCAACTGCACCCGGGAAACCTTTTCACCTCTCGCTTCTTTTCCCTTCTGTTCTTCCATCCAGGCAAGAATTTTTTTCATAATGGGCGGATCAATACGACGAATCTGGGCATGGTAAAAATCGTCCCCAAAAGGGGTGGAAAATTCCTGACAGGCAAACATAAGGAGAGAGGCATCATCTATCTGCGTTGCCAGGAGAGCAGCTGTCTTTGCAGCAATATCTGCAAAACATTTTTTATCAAGAAGGAGGGTAATCCTTTCGATCATTTTAGAAAAGAC
>JAOZKX010000177.1 GCA_029935135.1 Desulfocapsa sp. | reverse complement strand
TAGTGGAGTTTTTTTCTTCCCATCATCAGTAAAAGCATTACACAAAACAAGGGGATAGCACTTACTTTTGACGATGGACCTTCTCCCCTTTCCACACCATTTATTTTAAAACTTCTCCGCAGATACAAGCTGCAGGCCACCTTCTTTATCATAGGAGAAAAAGCCGCCAGCCATCCGGAACTTATCCGGGATATTATTGCCCAAGGACACAGTATCGGCAATCACTCATGGAGACATAGCAACCTGCTTATGCTACAGAGCCTGCCAAATCTGCACAAAGAGATTCAAAGGACTCAAAACATTTTGCAGCAATCGGGAATTTCGCCCACTGTCTTTCGGCCCCCGGCAGGCATCACTAACCCACGCCTGAGATACGCCCTGCAACGGGAAGGACTCGTCACCGTCACATTCAGCTGTCGTGCTTTTGACCGCGGAAATAGAAAAATCACAAATCTGGCCAGTCGCATTCTCCAGAAAATTAAGGCAGGAGACATCCTGCTCCTCCACGATACTCCTCCACAAACAGAGGCAGAAATACAACAATGGAAGACCGAACTGGAAACCCTGCTCTCCACACTTTCCGGAAAGGAGTATGCTATGCAACCCCTCGAAAAACTTATCGGACAAACAGTAATGAATGGTATAAAAGGTAAAGCAATTGGCACAAAAGAAGAATAAATGGTTTAATGCAGATGAGCCAATTACTCTCTCATGGTTTTTTTAAGGCCCCTTTTTCCATCCCATATGCGAATATGGGTGAGTTATTATGAAAATACTTCTTGTCCAATTACTCTTTTTCTTCAATAATAAGGCAGCAAAACGAAATATTACCCTTCTCATTCGTTTCCTTCTCTTTCTCGCATTTATTGTCAGTCTCTACTCGATTTCCTTTCACCTTATAATGTTATATGAAGGGCGTACCTACAGTTGGATAACAGGCTTTTACTGGACACTGACAGTGATGTCGACGCTTGGTTTTGGCGACATCACCTTTTCCACCGACCTTGGACTTGTCTTTACCCTCTTTGTCTTGATGTCCGGAATCGTTCTCCTCCTTATTATGCTGCCTTTTACCTTTATCCAGTTTTTTTATGCCCCCTGGCTGGAGGCGCAACATAATTCCCGTACCCCCCGATTTCTCCCTAAGAGTACCCGGGACCATATCATCCTCACTAATTTTGATTCTCTCACGAAAAATCTTGTTGAAAAGCTCAGCAAACATGGCTACGAATACATATTTATCTGTGGAGACCAGCAGGAAGCACTTGAGATTTATGATGCTGGTTATAAAATTGTCTTAGGGGATGTAGAGCACCCGGACACTTACGAGAAAACACAGGCAAATCAGGCGGCACTCGTTGTTGCCACTGCTGATGATCTTATCAATACCAATATCTCATTTACGGTTCGCGAGATCAGTGATACCGTACCTATTGCTTCCAGTGCTGACGCGGAACACTCCCTTGACATTCTCAATTTCCCAGGAAACACCCATGTCTTCCAGTTTATGAGTATGCTGGGAACCGACCTTGCTTCCCGCGCCATCGGCGTTATGACACCGCATATCATTGGACGATTCGAAGAGTTACGCATTGCAGAACTGCCAGTCCGCGACACCATCCTCGTTGGGCAAAGTCTTGCCCATGCCCATGTCAGAGAAAATATCCATGTAACAATTATCGGCTTGTGGGAAAAGGGGAAATTTATTGCTATAGCCCCAGACACCATCCTGGAACCCACAAATATCCTGATAATGGCTGGCACAGAGGAGGAAATCCAACAGGCTGGAATAAAACTGGCGACGGACCCCCAACAGATGGACCCTAACCCCCTGGTACTTATCCTTGGCGGTGGTCGAGTTGGACAGGCTGCAGCCGGCTGTCTGCAAAACAACAATATCCCTTACAAAGTGATCGAAAAAAGAGCAAAAATCAGTAAGGATCCCAGCCGCCACATCCATGGAGATGCCGCGGACATCAACACCTTAAAAGCAGCAGGCATAGATAGGGCCAGGTCTGTCATTATCACAACCCATAATGATGCCATGAATATCTATCTCGCTTTTTATTGCCGCCAACTGCGTCCAGATATACAAATTGTCTCCCGGGCTACTGAAGAACTCACCATCTCTAAACTGCACAGGGCAGGAGCCGATCTGGTACTCTCTTCTGCAGCCATGGGTGCTCGCTATATCATGAATCTTCTCCAACCTTCTGATGATTCTTTTTTCTCAGAAGAACTCAACATAGTCATGATCTCCATCCCGCAATCATTTGTAGGGCGCACTCTTATCGAACTTAAGCTGCGTGAAAAAACAGGTTGCAGTGTACTGGCAATCAAAAATGATGAGCTGTTCTCCACAAATCCAAGTCCCACGACACCACTGCCTGAGAACAGCAAGATTATTCTGGCGGGATCACTGGAAGCGGAAAAGAAATTCAAGCGGGAATATTTGGGGTAAGCAATCCGTATGGCCGATGAAGACAACCATGATCAGGGAAAGTTTCTCGAAGGAGTAAAGAGAAAGCTTGCTACTTTCTTCCCGGAAGATGCCTACTCATTTACCAGACAAGCCGTTGAGGACGGTCTGGAGCGCGGTGATTTCATGGTAAAGGCCTCTGATATCCTTCCCTATCTGCAAACGGCTCTCCTGGATGATAAGGTCCTTGAAGTAGAACTTGACGGACTGACCCGTGTCTATTTCAGTAAGGTATATGATGATATTCCTGATCTTATTGAAGAGGAGATTGATGGGGAAGTGATTATTGAAGAACCTGACTACAGCCCCGGAGATTATCTACAGCTTATGTCGCATGTTGTTCTCCTGCCACTGGAACCGGGCATGGGAAACCTTGCAATGCGGGGCAGCCAGCGGGTAATGATTCGACTGTTCACCACCTCCTCTGCCATTGAACTTGGCATGTTCTTCCAGGACATGGCCCTGGTACGAGACCTCCCCGTGCTACGACTGGGGTTTCCCGTAATCGCGAGGCAGGTGAGAGGAACCCGGGCCTTTCGGGCAAAAGTTCCTGCCGACTTGGATTTCTCACTCTTTGTCAAAGGGAAGCGCAAACGGCGCAAGGATATGGAGACAAGAGCGGTTGATATCAGTGCCCAGGGAATGGCTTTTACCATTAGTAAAACAGAACAAAAATCATTCAAAGAGGATGAAAATATCAATGTTCAACTGATCATTGATGGGAAGATGGTTGCAAAAGTCAACTGCACGGTTCGTCATATCTCAAAAATCAGGAGTAAAGAGAGTATCGACTACAATTGCGGTGTCCAGTTTGATTTACGCACCCGCTCCATTGCTGCTGCCATAGAAACCATTGTTGCAACGGTGCAGCGGGCACATCTTAAAGAGCTGTCAGATCTCTCAGAAGAGAGCGGTCTCGAGCTGATAGTCTGACACATTCAAGGAGCCAACCGGTTAACCTGCCAACCTCCGTCCGGATGGGTATAGAGAAACCGATCATGGAGACGATTTTCCCGTCCCTGCCAAAACTCAACAGAAACAGGTTCTACCCGATATCCTCCCCAGAAAGAAGGTAAAGGCACATCTCCATTAGCAAACTTTGTTTTCATTTCCTGAAATGACTGCAACAACAACTGTCTGGAAGAAATTTTTTTAGACTGATTGGAAACCCAGGCTGCTATTTGAGAATCCCGCGGACGGGTGAGGAAGTATCGCGCTGATTCGGCAGCAGTAATGGGAGATGCAATCCCGGCGATACTGATCTGCCGTTCCAGTTCCAGCCAGACGAAATGCAGATTTACCCGAGAATTCTCTTCAATTTCCCGTGCCTTCCGACTCTTTTGGTTGGTGAAAAAGACAAAGCCTTTTTCATCATAATATTTTAAGAGAACAGTTCGCTGACTTGGTTGCCCGGCACCATTCACAGTTGCCAGAACCATGGCATTGGGATCCGGAATATCCGTTTTTCTCGCCTGATCAAACCAGAGTGAAAACTGCTCGACGGGCTCCTTACAAAGATCCGCATGGGAGAGCCCACTTTTTAAATATTCCCGACGAAAATGACTGATATCCACCTTATTGTTCCTTCTCTCCATAGTATTCAAAACTCACCCGTTCACGCAGCAGCGCAGAATCCGGGTGGCCATCACTTTCCCTTGCAGAATAGCCGACAGCAACGATTGCCTCCACATTCATCCCCGCCTTTAATCCCACTATATCAGCCACCCGTGACTCTGCACTGGTCTGCTGATCATACTCCCGTTTGCGAATCTGTACCCAGCAGCTGCCAAGACCAAGATCCGTTGCGGCCAGATGGAGAAGAATGGCGGCGATGGAACAATCTTCTATCCATACATCACATTTTTCCGGGTCTGCACAGATAACAATCGCCAGGGCAGCATTTTTTACAAAAGCAGCGCCATGGGGCTTCACTTCCGAGAGGGCGTGTAATATCTTCTTATCCTGCACCACCACAAACTCCCAGGGATTCAAACTCCTTGAAGATGGGGATCTGAGCATGGCCTCCATAAGCAGATCTATTTTTTCCTGCTCCACCGGTCTGTCCTGAAACTGACGCACAGACCTCCTTTTTCGTAACAGATCAATAAACATGATTCCTCACAATTCTTTGAATACCTTATAAATATTTTTCGTGTTTTGGAAAAGAATTTGCTCAAGGTACTTATTCCGGCTTTCTGTTCATCACCGGTGTTAATAATAGATCAATTTTCCGCCATTCCGGAAACAATCTATGCAGATGCTGATAAAATTTCCGGCTATGATTTCTTTCCAACAGATGCACCATTTCATGGACCAGGATATATTCCAGACAACATTCTGGTTTTCTGGCTAGTTCCAGGTTGAACCAGATACGGCGTTTATCAATATTACATGTTCCCCAGCGTGTTTTCATCCTCTTTATTCGCCATTCGGATATCTTCTCTCCGATACTCTCCTGCCAATGCTCCACAAGCATAGGAATACGGGCAGCAAGCTCCAGACGATACCAGTCATAAATGACCTGCAGCCGTTTTTCCCTGGCCGTACCAGGACGGACAAATAAACGAATAGTGCCCTTGTCATCAAAAATGACATGATGTCGTCCGGGGCCGTAGACAACATCTAAGGAGTAGCTCCTGCCAAAAAAAAGGTGCTCTTCGCCAGAAATCGCCTGCAACTTCTCTGCTGCCGGAAACTTCTGGAAATGGACCTGTTGTTTTTCTATCCAGTCCATCCGGCTGACAATCATCTGCCGTACCCGCCTTTCAGTTGTATACCAGGGAACAGAAATTCTCACCCGCCCATTCGGTCCTTTGACAGTCAGATTTATATTCTTAACATGTTTCCACCAGACAAGAACCGTAAGACCTGCAACCAGGATTTCTTTTTCCTTCATTCAGTTTCCCATTCATTCTCTGGCAGAGTCTTATACACATCCGGGACAAAGCTGGGAGTGCAGATGGCCAGGAAGATAAGATCTCTGG
>JAOZKX010000176.1:669-5468 GCA_029935135.1 Desulfocapsa sp. | reverse complement strand
TGAAAGCTTCGTGGGGAGCAGGTCCACCGGCATTATCGACACTGAGACTGACCGTTGGAACAGCAGACACTTCAATCAATATGCCAACTGAATCGGTCTGCCCATCATTGGTGAGCGCAGTCATAAGTGAATAGTATAAACCGGGAAGGGTATAGGTATGGCTTGTATTGCCTGAAGCAGCATTTGAATATGTATTCCCCGGGCGGGTGGCCACGGCAACCATCAAAGGATAACTGAAGGTATCAAGTCGTGCCAGCTCTGTTCCGTCAGCAGCGAATTTAACCACTGCATGCTGGGATGAACTAGCGACCCAACAGGTTCCATCTACGGTGTTTACCGCAACAGAGAGAGGATAAGAAATGGCCGCACTGCGTAAAAGTTCCACACCGTTATCGTCAATCTTCACGACTTGATTATTATAGTAATCTGCGATCCAGACACTGTTATCCGTTTGATTTACGGCAACAGCCGCAGGATTATTGACACTGACTGGAGCAATAAGATGCTGTCCGGTATCAACCGTAAAATCATAGGCCCCGGCAATATCACTGTCCAGACGAACTACCTGGTCACCGGTATAATCAACGACCCAAACATACTCTGTCGCCGGATTGACACCAAGCGCCCGTGGGCTGCTGAAACCACTGATTCGTGCCAGCTCTTCTCCTGCCGCTGACAGTTTAACGACCTGCTGTGAGCCATCAACGACCCAGACACTGTTGTCAATCTCATTTACTGCAATAAAGCTTGGATAACTAAAGCCGGAGGTTCTGCTTAACTCCAGCCCCTGAGCGCTCAGATGCACCACCTGATGATGATAATAATCCACCACCCAGATCGTTGAGTCTGCAGGGTTGATTGCCAATGAAATTGGATCGCTAAATCCGCCCACGGATCCCATTTCCATCACGCCATCAGCAGCTAAATGGACAATTTCATCCCGACTCCTGTCTGCGACCCAGATGGTCCCATCGCTGGGGTCAATGGTCAGGCTGGCAGGATTAACAAACGAATGTTTGACCAGTTGCCGACTGCCGTCCTGGGCCAGCCGAATGAGTTCGTCCGTATTGGTATCAATCACCCACACAAATTCTTCGCCAAAATTCCACTGATATTCACTGACTGTTCCATCGGGATACCGGGCAGAACCTGTAAAGGTCACGGACAGCGGAGAATACCCACTGGTAACATCAGCAGCAGCAGTTGCCAGGGGCACACTATCAGGGAGAACGGTTATAACGATCTGTTTCATGGAGATGTTTCCATCGTTATCCGTTATTCGCAAAGTGGCCGTGTAAGTACCCGGCGTACTGTAGACATGGTTTGCATTACCGTCCGGACTGACAGTCCAGTCCAGTACACACTGATTAAGGCTTACATCATCAACATACCAGCCATCCGCAGTTCCTGAACTGTCGGATGTCATTCGAAAACGAAAGCGTAAGTCATCAGCTGGGAGATATTCATCAAGGGTGAAGATCTCTTCTGTCCAGGTATCCAGAGTATTATTAAAACGGGCAAGTTGATTCCAGCTTGTTCCTCCATTGGTGGAGATCTCAACATATCCATTATCAGAATAGTTAAGCAGCTCATGACGATGCCAGAACGTCAGCTCTCCTGAGCGGGAAGAGTCACCACTGGTTGCCAGATTCAATGAGCTGTTGACACTATTCTGGTAATCACCTGAGGGACTGTCCGTCCAGGAAGTACTGCTGCTGTGGGCATCAGAAGTTACACGCCCCCAGGGCGATTCAGCCTGCCAGGATCCGTCACCAGACTCCATATCATCGCTGAATGTTGTTGTTCCGGTGCATTCTCCTTCAAAATTCCATTCGTATTTTACTATAGTTCCATCCGGGTCAATGCTGCCGTCAGCATTCAAATTAACAGACAGGGGACCATAACCGACTGTAACATCAGCTCCGACCTCGGCAATAGGATGAATTTCACCAGGAACAACCAGTACACTGGTCCTGGCGGTATTCCCATCATTATCAGTAACCTGCAGTACTGCATTAAATTGACCGGTTCCTGTATATGTATAGATACGATCACCACTGGTTGTGGAACTCCAGTCATAAGTCCCATCACCGTCCATATCCCACTGATAAAGAACAACCGCACCATCCGGGTCACTCCCGGATCCGGTACAGGTAACTTCCAGTGGTATTTCTCCGGAATTTGGTGAAATTGAGGCAATGACAGTAGGTGGAGTCTGGGCAACTGTGATAATCAGATCAGCAGCAACAGCAATGAAAGCCCCATCGGTAACTTTCAGACTCACCGTATATGTTCCAGCCTTACTAAAGGTGTAGCTCGTATCCGGAGTTGTTTCAGAATAGTAGTCAAAAGAACCGTTTCCATCAAAATCCCACTGGTAACTGTCAACAGCACCATCAATTGGATCGAAAAAACTTCCGCTGAAATTAACCAGTAACGGAGCACTGCCGCTAATCGGATCAGCAGTGGCAGCAACTTCTAATTTGCCGACACGAATAATATTTGAATAATCTGTTGCCTGGAGATAATCGTTATCCGTCACTCGCAGAACAGCATTATATATGCCGGTACTCTGGTAGGTATGAGTTGTATCGTCATTTGTCAGTGAAGAATAATCAAATGTGCCGTCTCCATCAAAGTCCCATTCATAGAGGGAAATTGAACCATCCGGATCTGTTCCAACAGTAGAAAAAATGACGCTGGCACCACTGTCAATGGCGTTCTGATCGACACTTCCCTCAGCAGTCGGATATTTAGAAGCATCAAAGAAATTCGGAGAGACGGCAAGACTGACTGGACGGGAAACTCCATTTATCCGTAAGAGTTCTGTTCCGTCAGGAGCAAGCTTCACAAGCTCGCTGTTGAGATTATCCAGTACCCAACAGGCACCAGTGAGAGGATCGACATCAAGATTAAGCGGAGAACTGAAACCGGATGTTGTGTGTATCAGTGCGCCGCTGCTGTCTATTCGGATGACCTCATTCATACCGGCATCAGCAATCCAGACACTGTGATCAACAAAATTGACCACAAGCGCCTGAATAGTTGTAAAGCCACCGCGTGCCATAAGCCTGGTGGTTCCATTCTCATCATATTTAATGATCTGATCGGATCCCGTATCAGCGATCCATACAGTACCGTCAGCCTGATCAACAGCAATTGCTTCAGGTCTGTTAAGACCGGTAATCAGACGATGATGACTTGAGTCGGTGGAGATATTATACCCATCAGGAATACCGGCCGAAAGTCGAACGACCTGATTATGGTAGTTGTCGGCAACCCAGACGGTTCCATCTCCGTTTACAGTGATGCCCTGGGGATTATCAAAGCCAGTAACAACAATATGCTGCCCGGTGTCGCTGCTGAGATCATATCCCTCTGTGATGGTGGGGAGAAGCTGAAAAACCCGATCATTTGAAGAGTCAGTAATCCACAGGGATCCGTCTACACTGTTCACGGCAATTGAAGAAGCCTGTACTCCATTTACTGTAAGCAGCGTCTCCCCGGAAGCCCCTGATACCTTACGCACGAATTGCTGGGCTGTATCAGAATCGGCTATCCATATTGAACCGTCTTGTATATTGGCAGCAATACTATCCGGCCTCTGATACGAGCCCTGACGGAGGAGCACTTGCCCCTTCTCTGAAATTTTGGCAACCCGATTATCACCATCCAAAGAATCTCCGAGCCAAATACAGAAAGAGAGGCCACTATGGGCAAAATGGGTGGAAAGGATGGTTAAGTCAGGGAGATCAACGCTACCACTGTCATCGAGATCAGCATCCGGGTTCCAGTTTGGATCAGCATCAGTTGAGCCGTTAGCACGACCAAAGGAAACGAGATCGGTTCCATCGACTATTCCAGAGGCATCAAGGTCACCGGGTAATGCCCAGATTGTTGAAGGAGAAGAAAGGAGGGCAAGAAAAAGGGCAACAAATAAACCAAGAAAGTATCGAGGCCACATAGTATCTTTCCTATAGTTGGTTAAGTGCTCAGAAGAACAGCATATTTTAAGGAATTGGATATGACACACACCCAACTCCAACTACTCTCGATTGTATCATATTTCACCCTACAAAATCCAATGCTAAAAACTTTACCCTCTCCCCTGAAAGTAAACAAAGGTACAAATTTGAAATATTTTTACTAATCTACCAACTGCCTCGACACTGGAAGGATATGAAGCCTTGCTTCCCTGGAATCTTACACCTGAGCAGATTACAGTTCCTTGAGAGTAGGTGTGGTTCTTTTAGTTCTTTCAAATATCCCAAGGCAATGGAGCGCCTGGAAAAGATACAAGTGAGATACTAGCTTTTTATGATTTCCCTGTAGTCCATTGGCAGCATATACGGACTTCAAACCCCATCGAGTCAACGTTTGCCACAATCCGTTTGAGGACAGCAAAAACAAGGGGGTATGTTGTCAGACATACAATCCTGTCGATGGTCTTCAAACTTGGTCAAAGTGCTCAGAAAAGATGGCGCAGGCTACGGAGTTTCAAGTTATTGGCAGAAGCAATAAGAGGTGTTCAATTCAAGGATGGAGAACGAGTTGAACGATTAAAAGAAGGCGGATTCAACAGAGCGATCGATTGAGTGTGTTTTTTTCAAACACAAGATTTGACTATAACTCGGGAAGAACTGATATCCATAAACCTTCACCTGCCACCAAATACAAGTTCCGAAGCACTTGAACGGCTTTGCAAAGCTCTGAGAGGTCGACAGAGAGGCAAAAAAGGAACGAATTAATACAAATTCAGCTAATCAGACCCAGGATTTGGCAATCTCCCCGGTCCCACC
>JAOZKX010000176.1:0-659 GCA_029935135.1 Desulfocapsa sp. | reverse complement strand
GCAGAAACTATTTTTTCCAATAAGGATACTGGTCAAGGAACAGCTCTGTTTTTTTCTTCTGGAGAATCGATTTTCTTTTGCCAATGATGCCCAGGAGAATTCCTGAGCCAGAGCTCCAGACAGCTGCGTCACTCTCAATTTTCCCCAGCAATAAAAAAGCAATCGTCAGAATCAGAGTCAAAACACCCAGGACAAACATTGCCCTGCCGGAATAGAGTTCCGAGCTTCGTACAGAAAAACTCATTATCCAGCCATTGTTTTCTTTTACCATATTGCCGCCGGAATTCAGCAGTTCTCCGGCAGGCATGTACCGCATCTCGGTTCTACAATTTGTGCAGCGGTGGAAGGTTTCACCCTTTATATAATCCTCATCGCCTGGCTCACCGCAGAGTGAGCAGGTTGGTATTGGTATATCGCTTTTTGGCATGCCTGTATTCAACAATACATCAAGAGGGCAACAAAAGAGTAGAGAGAATAGGGGGGGGATAAGGAGCAGAGCAGAGCAGAGCAGAGACAACACTCAACTATCGAGCCTCTTGCAAAATAGAAAAGGCATCTAGATACAATATAACATTATGAAATAATAGAGCTTCATTGCATTTCATGGTATTGTTTGGTACCAGCAAAAGCAAAACCAAGGAGAATGCAATGAAGCTCAC
>JAOZKX010000175.1 GCA_029935135.1 Desulfocapsa sp. | reverse complement strand
GCGCTTTTCAGGGAAATATAAAAAGAAACCTTATCAGCTTTTGTAACAAATTCAATGATACCACCGGAATCAGTAAACCCAGGGATATCACTTACAGTCAACACTGGAGAGCTCTTTAATGCAGTGCCAAGACTCTCAAGACTATCACTTTTAGATCTACTGATGAAAAGCATATTACAGGTTGCTGCCTGCTCTATTTCACCGATATAGTGCAGGTCAACATTTCTTTTCCCAACAGAATAACCCTCAATTGCAGACAGGGCAAAACCAAAGGAATCCTCACCCACCATGCAAAGTTTCAGTGCTTGCTGCTTGTCTGAAAAAGTGTTCTCGGGCCAACGAATAAACTTAGGGAAATTTAACAGAAAAGCTACCTTAATCTTATACTCTTTCTGAATGTTCGCCTGTTGGGCATGACTCAGCGGGACAATGAATATGCCATTACAAAAAAGGAAAAACGAAGCTATGAGTAAGTATTTGCCTACCATATGATAAGTTATCGAATCCTTATCAAAATTGATATGTCAATTTGCAGTAAATACTTCTGGGAATCTCGGTGGGCGGCGTTGAAAATTCCGATACATATTCAAGATGACTGGAGTCCAGTAAATTCTGGCCAACCAGCATAAGCTCAAGACCCTTCCTGATATTCCACGAGACATTCGCATCAAGCGTCAAATAGTCAACAACTAACCCATCAACCTGTACTACCGAGCCAGGTTTCGTTGACTCCTCTAATTTGTCAACATAACGAAACCATATATTGGCCTGTATATCCTTGCTGATGTCAATGGCTGAGCGTAAAGACAGCTGATGTTCCGGACTGAGCCCGGCAACAGTTTTGGCATAATCAGAGCTGGATGCAGCCGTATCGTCTGTGAGATCAAAATCTATGTAGGTGTATCCAAATTCAAACTTCAACCAGCGACTGAGAGTCCAATCAAGTACAAGCTCCAGGCCGCGAATTGAGCCATGCATCTCATTGTTAAGTACAAGACCCATCAGCGGATTTCCATTCACATAACGACTCGTTTGTAATTTATCATAATCATTATAGTAGACTGCAGCATCAATAGAAAAGCTGCTCTCCGGAAACCATCTATACCCCAATTCGTAGGCAATGAGTTCTTCTGATTCAAAATCTTCATTCCCGCTTAAAGTTATAAACAGGGGAACAGATGATGGGGTGACAATCACCCGGGAAACCGCCTGACCCGTTCGTTCAAACTGAGAAGGGGTACGAACGGCTCTGGAGACTGCAGTCCAGACGGTTTGCGTCTCGCCTGCTTTCCAAAGCAGGCGGGCATTTGGCTGCACTTCATGTCCGGTGAAATCGTTATGTTCCCATTTACTCCCCAGGGTCAACCAGAGAGTATCCGTAAACAGGAGGATCTCATCTTGAAAAAAAGCACTGTATAAGTTATCTGATCGTTTATCCGGATCACCTGAAATCTGAAAACTATTGCCAAAAGTGCTGTCCACAAAGCGATATCCCACGCCCATACTTAAATCATTCCGTTCACCCACCAGCAACTGGTAATTCAAATCAAGATCAAAGGTAGAGTGGGTCTGTTCCAGGAGAACTTCATCACGATTTGTGTAATCGTAATATGCCTGAATAGAGTATAGACTTGTGGGTGACAGTTCCTGCTGCCAGCGTCCCAGTATATTTCCTCCCGACGAATCATACTGTTCATCCAGTACAGTTTTGTAAGGAGGTACGGGTAACACATAAGGAGAGAGAAGTTGATTCTCTTTATTGGAATATAGGTCCCCCTGCAATGTCCATGAATTACTTCCCAGTGCTTCACCGTCGAGTCGGAAACCAGCACGAAGACTTTCCCAGTCATCTTTAGCATCATCATCGCCTGAATGATGATATAATACAAACGAATCAGTTTTATTGTAGGTCAGATACACCCGACCATGGGCAGAATCACCAATCTCAGCGCCGTAACGCAGCCCTCCCATAAGCTGCTCAACATCTCCTGCACCTATATAGGCCAGGCCACCCTGCGTATCACCCGCCTTTTTTGTTATGATATTGACGACACCATTCATTGCATTTGCTCCCCAGACAGTCGCCCCTGGTCCTCGAATCACCTCAATCCGGTCAACATCATCAAGAAGGGTATTTTGCACATCCCAATAGACCCCGGAGAAAGTCGGTGAATAGACAGTTCTCCCATCAATCATCACCAGCAATTCATTGGCAAAATTTCCATTTAATCCCCGGGCGGTAATTGCCCATTTATTTGCATCAATACGAGCAACCTGCACCCCCGGAGCCATGCGCAGAGCCTCGGGGATTGAGGTGACACCTGAGCGATGGATATCGTCCTGGGTAATCACAAATACTGCTGCTGCGGCATCGGAGAGATTTTGTGGTTTTTTGGCCACCGAAGTAATTGTGATCTGCATCAACTGGGCAATATCCATATCAAGATACTCATTGGTCGAAGTCGTTGAGGCAATGGAGAGCGTTGTTGAAGCAGTTAGAACAGATATGGAAACAGAAAATAATGATAGGCACTTCAAACGGTTACATTTTATTTTAAACATCCAGCACCTTTAAAAAGAAGAGAAGACATGGAAACAATTAGCCTTTTATCAAGCCTATCATAAATAAGATCATTTACGAAAAGAAAAATCGGAAGAGGAGGGGGAACAAAACAGGGAAAGAAACGAAAACCAGAATATAGAGATTCAGGGTTTTGAATAATTGTTAAAATGAATCCAACAGCTGCTGACCATACTCCATTGCCTGCACCGCGACATCACCGAGATCATCAGCATTCCCTCCGCTTTTTCTCAGTGTCACCCTGCACAGTCCAGTGTTTCCCCGCTCATACGCCTCAACAGCTTCAAGAGTAGCTGCATAGGGACCGGTACGGGAAATAAGTGCATTTTTTACACGATCAGAAATGGGCATTTCCTTCAACAAAGATTCCATGGATCGATCAAGCATGGCATCAATAAGTGAAAAGAGTCCTGTCAAAAAGAGTTCTCCGGACGCTTTTTTATTATCATCACCGCCTGCAAGCAATTCACAAAAGCGGGCACGGACAACTGCCAGACGCACAAGTTCTTCCGGTTTTTCACCGGCAAGCTCTGAGATAATGGCCAGAAGCACAAACTGACGGAAGCGGTTAGCGCCAAGAAAGGAAATGGCCCTGGAGACGGATTCCACTTTTTCCAACAGATAAAAGTGAGCAGAATTAAGATAGCGAAGGAGCTTGTAGGTTAAAGCAACATCGGCTGAAACAATCGCTTCCACCCGGGCAATGGTCGTTGATTTCTGAGTTACTTCAGCCAGCAGTCGAAGGAGATTGACTTTGACAGAGGTCAGCTCCTGCATACAGATCTGTTCCGGCCTGCTAAAGAAAAACCCCTGGAAATAATGAAATCCTTGTTTTAAAGCCTTCTCAAACTCATCATAGGTTTCCACTTTTTCAGCGAGAAACTTCAAATGATCAAAACGGGATAATTGTCGCAGCATCTTGGGCACAGTATCAACCGGTGACTGGATAAAATCAATCTTCACTATATCAACTATGGCAAGGAGTGGATCAAAACGGGGATGGTAGATAAAATCATCCAGGGCCAGAATATAGCCTTTTTCTTTGAGCTCGGTACAGACTTTGATAATTTCCGGGGTAGGTTCCACATCTTCAAGAATCTCTACAACCAGTCGATTTTGAGGAAATGCCACGGCGATATTTCGTAAGAGGAGTTTTTCTGTAAAATTGACAAAACAGAGTCGGGAACCGGCTATCTTTTCTATTCCTTCCGTTAAGAATGTGGCGGAGAGTAAAGAGGTAGTCGCCATATCTCCTTCCGCATCAAGAAGGGAGACCTCCCCTTTCGCGCGAAACAGAAGTTCATAGGCATACAGTTTTTTATGGGCAGAAAAAATTGGCTGTCTGGCTATACAGATCTCCATAGCTCCCCGTTACTTACGCTTTTTATCCCGATTTTTATCGCGTATAAACAGTTGAATGGGCACCTTATCCAATCCCAAGCCATCACGGAATCGATTGACCAGATACCGTTCATAAGAGAAATGAACCCCCTTGGCACTGTTACTCATCACAACAAACTTTGGCGGCCGACTGCCCACCTGGGATGTATAGTAGAATTTCAGCCGCTTATTCTTATAGATGGGTGGAGAATGCGCTTCCACAGCATCGGTAAGTAAGCGGTTCAATGCAGAGGTGGGAAAAGAAGAGGTAAACTGTTTGTAAACAGAACCGATCACCGGAAAAAGGCGCTTAATACCATATCCTGTTAAGGCAGAAGCTGTGAGTAACGGAGCAAAACCGACAAAGGGAACGGCACGGGCAATCTCTTCCATGATCTGTTCCTGTCGTTTTTTATCATCTTTGACAAGATCCCATTTATTCACCAGCAGAATAAGTCCTCTGCCCTGTTCCTGAGTGTAACCAATAACCTTGGTATCCTGCTCCGTAATTCCTTCACTGGCATCAATCAAGACCACGGCAATATCACACTTCTCAAGGGCTGCCAGCGCTTTTAGAATACTGAATTTCTCAAGCTTTTCCTTGGTTTTCCCTTTCCGTCTGATTCCGGCCGTGTCAATAAGCAGATAATTATACTTTCCATGCGTAAGCATGGTATCCACAGAATCACGGGTGGTACCGGAAATATCAGAAACGACCATCCTATCCTGGCCCAGAATCTGATTGATCATTGATGATTTCCCCACATTGGGGCGACCGAAAAAGGCAACTTTCACTGTCCCTTCTGGAAGATCCAGTTCATCATCGTTCTGCTGCAGGCTATCTTCCAGTCCATCCATCAGGCTTGGAAAACCAAATTTATGCTCTGCCGATAATGGCCAGAAGGTATCCACCCCAAGCTCATAGAACTGAGGGATCAGTTCATCCTCAAATTCAGGACCATCAACTTTATTGACTACATAAAAGATAGTTTTATCGGTTCGACGCAGTAAATTGGTGACTTCTATATCGGCAGGAGTGACCCCTTCCCTGCCATCAAGGACAAAAAGGATGATGTCTGCTTCATCGATGGCTGCCATTGCCTGGTCACGGATATGCTCACCCATCACATCGCCGCTGGAATCTGCTATACCACCGGTATCCACCAGCATAAAAAGTTTGTCATTCCAGACCACCTTTTCATAATGCCGATCCCGGGTAACCCCTGGCGTAGGATCCACCAGAGCCTTTCTGGATCTGGTGATTCGATTAAACAGGGTTGATTTCCCTACATTGGGACGCCCGACAAGGGCAACAATTGAATGTGTGTGTGTGACCATATTATTCCTCTCTTTATGAGAGAAATTGTACACTAAAGCCTGAAAAAAAGCATCAGCTTATCGATGCCTCCTCTTTGCAGGAGAAACACATCACGCCCAGACACCTGCAATTTTCAGGGAACAGCTCGGACAACAGCCATTGAGCAGCTTGTTTTCCAGAATAGTATGGCCATGACGGAGAATTATATCGTCTGCACAGGATGG
>JAOZKX010000174.1 GCA_029935135.1 Desulfocapsa sp. | reverse complement strand
TCACCGTTCCCATAACCTGGGGAACAAGATATGACGGTTATAATGGTTCCACCAGTCCCATCAAACCCAGTGCCGCCAGTGAATCAATGCTTTACTCTTTGCTTGGTACTGCAGGAATTGCGAGGACGGATGAAAACATGCTGCTCTATTCCAGACCGTCTGCATGGGCTGATATCAGCATCAGCAAACTGGTTAATACCTATAATGGAATTGATATAATAATCGATTCTTTACGTTTGAAAGTCACCTATGATTTTATCCGCAGAGACGAATCGCAGTCCAGTCTCACTGTATTTACTGCAAATGATATGTTGACTCCTCTAATCACTGTTGACATTACTGACAAAAATGCCCGTAAAGACGGACGGGATACTTTCTTTCGTAGCTTTACAGCTGGAACCAATGTTCAGGTTACAGCCCCTGCCCAATATGGTGAGTGGGCCTTTGAAAAATGGACCGATCGTTTTGGCAATGATCTCCTCGGCGACTCCGCTGTTAATCCCACACTTAATGTGAATCTGGCTGAAAACACACAGATCAGACCCAAATATGTCATGCAAGCCAATGATAGCGATGGAGATGGATTGCCCGACTGGTGGGAATCCGATCACTTTGGCAATCTTGATAGGGATGGGAATGCGGACTTCGATGGAGACGGGCTGAGTGATCTTCTGGAATACCAACATGATACCAATCCAAAGAACCGCGATAGCGACGGTGACGGCTATAGCGATTATGAAGAGATAAATTCCGGATACAATCCATTGGATATAGAATCGCACCCGACAACACCACCATCAGCTGGACCATTTCCATGGGGAATGTTTTTACCAGCACTTCTTGGACAGTAGGGGCTTGTAATACAAATCAGCTACATTTTTCCGCATATGCCTATCACAGCAGAAGAGAAATGCTTCGCTTCAGGATTTGCTGTGAAAATTTGGGACAGAGGGGAAAAGAGCGGTATCAGTATGGGGAATAAAACGGGAGCCTGAAAAACGGAGCATAAATTCCTGGTTCACATTTAACTCAAGATAGGTAATGCCCGATACTATTTTTTCACAGGCAAGCCTGGCATCTCCATCAAGGAGGACCCGTTCTGCACCTCGCAACGAACTGTTGCCAATGGCCCGATATGTATTCAGGGGCAGATCGGGAAGCATACCCAGGGTTATCGCTTTCTCAGGATTGATATGTCTGCCAAATGCGCCGGCCACTATAATTTCCTCCAGGTCAGTAAACTCCAGCCCAACCTGATTGACAAGGGTCGTTAAAATAGCATACATGGCGGCCTTGGAACGCATCATTGCATCAAGATCAATCTGCTCCAGCAACACTTCCCTCCCTTTAGCAGAAGCACTTGCCCCGGTCACCCGAAAGACCCTTTTTCCCTCATGTTCCAGAATATGTTCCTGCATAAAGGCCAGGCGCAGGGGGTCTTTCTCTTTTGCCGGATCTCTTATTTTCCCACGAATATCGATCAAGCGGCAAAGATACAGAGCGGCGACCAGGTCAATAAGACCTGAACCACAGATGCCAAGGGCAGGTGCATCAGCGATGGTTCGATATTCCATGGTAAAAGTATCCGGATCAATGGAGACGAATTCAATTGCCCCGGGTCCTGCGCGCATCCCCATCCTGGCAACCCCACCCTCAAGGGCGGGTCCTGCAGCTCCGGCACAGGCAATCAACCACTCACTATTACCCAGAACTACTTCCGCATTGGTACCAACATCGATCAGCATCCTTGTTGCAGATGATTGTGCCATACCTGAGGCGAGGATACCCGAGATCAGATCCCCTCCGAAATAACTGCCCACAGAAGGCATAACCCATACCGGAGCGGCTCCATGAATGACAAGATCCAACTGAGACGCTTCAATATCAGGCACCCGGTTAAAGAGAGGAATATAGGGCTCCCTACAGATATGGTACGGATCAACCCCCAGCAACAGATGGGCCATGGTCGTATTTCCGGATACTGCCAAAGCACGGATATCACAGGCCTGTATGCCACTACTCTCAGCAAGCTTCCCGGTGAGTTCATTCACTGTCTCGACAATAGTCTGCTGCAATTCCTGCAGCCCGGGATCCAGAAAATCAGCATCAGGTTTTCTCAGCTGTCTTCTTTTGGTAGTTGCGTGGTGAATGCGGCTCAGGATATCAGCCCCAAAACGAATCTGGGAGTTTTCCAGATTGTTTTCAGCAAGCATCTGCCCTGTCTGCAGATCAATAAGAGTTGCCTCAAGATGCGTTGTCCCCAGATCAAGGGCCATTCCAGCGATGACTTCCGGCTCAGCAGCCAGAAAATCGGCAACGACCCATTGATCCTGAAGACGATTAAGCAGCGCATACCCGGAAAAGCCAGCCTCGCGAAAACGCCTGGTTACAGGGACAATCCTGGAAAAAGGGAGGTACAGAGATCGGTCATCAGCAAGGTGCTTCACAAGGGCCTGCTGTAAACGATCATAATCTGCAGTGTTATCCTGCAGACTCGGTGATTCTGCCTTCACGGGAACTGCACATACCAGAGGGGTCATTTTCCTTCCTTTTTCTGCACGCCTTCTTCTTGACGGAAATCTTTCAGGATGTTACCTACTAAGTGGTGTGGCTGGAACAAAGTAGCCACAGCCATAACGAACCATACAAGATCAAGAAAGGGCATATCATTTGTTCATTGGCAATGAGTCTTTTACAATTTCCAAGGTTCTCAACATACTTTGTATAGTGTGCTTGCTACCTTAGTAAATATTTTTGATTTTTTGTAAAAGAAAATTTAAAAAAAAGATGCTGAGCCAGCATAATTACAAATCTGCTCCAAACAGGGCATACTTTTCTCAAGAGAGATGGAAAAAATTATTGCAATAGCAGTTGGCGGCGCAATCGGATCAGTGGGACGATATCTCATTTTTCTTGGCTCCCAAACATTTCATTCCCAGACATTTCCGGCAGGAACTTTTATTGCCAACCTTACGGGATGCCTCCTTATTGGGGTACTCTGGTCCTTTTTTGACCATGTGCATATCAGTGAGACATTTAGGCTCTTTTTATTTACCGGTTTTCTCGGCGGCTTCACCACATTTTCCACATTTGCCAGAGAGAGCGTTCAACTCTTCAAAGTTGGGGACCATTTGCAGGCTTTTTTTTATATTGCAGTCTCTAACATTTCAGGACTTTGCATGGTCGGCCTCGGTTTTTTTCTTGCCCACCGCTTATTCCGCATATAATGCCACATGACCATTCTTAACCGATACATACTGGCCCAATTTATCCGCATTTTTATCACCGTGGCCGCAGGATTTTCGACCATCTATATCCTTGTGGATTTTATTGAAAAAGTAGATAATTTTATGAAGGCCGGTGAATCAACGGCTCTGCTATTCCAATTCTTTTTGTTAAATGTTCCCTTTATCATTGACCAGCTTGGCCCCATTCTTATCCTTTTAGCAGGTGTTGTCAGCCTTGGCCTGCTAAATCATCATAATGAGCTGACCGCTATGATGGCAGGTGGTCTCCACCTGCGCACCATAGTCAAACCCATCCTCATAGGCGGTATCATCTTCACCATGCTTTTTCTGGCAATGGCCCAGTGGGTTTTACCCCGTACCATTGCCACTACCAACCGCATCTGGTACGAGCAGGTAAATGGCATGATTCCATTGGGAATTCACAGAAACGGACGATTCTATTACCGTGGAGAAGAAGGTTTCTACTCCTTTATCCGCCCTTTTCTGAAGCAGGATACCTATGTCACTTTTTCCTATTCCAGTTGGACCAAAGAGCACAACTTACAGGAACTCGTCACGGCAGAATATGCGGAATACAAAGGTGGGAGCTGGATCCTGACCAATGGTCAGATCCAACAAAAAGTCCCAAATATTGGATACACAACAACTCTTTTCGATGAAAAACGATTCAACTTCCCGGAATCCCCAGATAAGTTCTTTGTTCCCACATATCAGGCGGCAGAACTTTCTCTCACTGAACTTTTCCAGGACTCCCTCAATCAAAAATCGGAAGCGGATACACTGGTTGCCAAAACCAACTTTTACAGCAGAATTTCCTATACCCTGCTCGGCATTCCCCTTTTATTTCTGGGGATGCCTATTCTCCTCTTATCATACAAGAAATGGGGCAGAGATCTGTCCATTTCCATTCCCGCAAGTTGCGGCATGGCATTTGTCGCCTGGGGACTATGGGGCGCCCTGCAATCCCTGGCCAAGGCAGGTGTGGTGCCTCCTTTTTTTGCAGCAATATTTATCCATATCCTCTTTGGTGTCGGCGGTTTTCTCCTTCTGCATAAGCAGGGGAAATAAGTCATGCCCCCCGCAAACAGACAACGCGTTGGGATCGTCGGTATCCCGCCCCTTTCAATTATGAAAGAGCTCGCCTCACCCGGAATTGAAATCTTTGACCTTGATGAACCCCAGGGAAAGGTGGATATTGAAACAGCCTCACCCTTTCTCCCCAGGGTCTACTGCGGAATCCTGCGCACCGTGATCGCCAACAGTATAACTATCAGACCTGAACGGATCTACATCGACACCGGTGCCGGAAAATGCGACTGCGCCGTCCATACGGCAACGGTTCTGGCTGATTCTCTTCCGGAAACTGAAATCATTCGCACCAAAAATGGTGACAAAGAAAATTTTGGCACACCTCTATGCAGAACTGAGGGAAATCTCCTGCAAAGGATGACAAAAATAACCGCTTCCGTTCAGTCGGTAAAAGCATACCAGGATCAGGCTGCCTGTAAAGCAACGGTCGGATTCTGGGGTGTTCCGCCACGCGATTTTTCTTTTCTGAATCTCTTCCCCGACACCACCCATATCTACGGCTGGGCACGCTGTATGGAAAATAAAACCCCCGACTATCTTGATCTTGAAATGCACTATAACCCTGATATTCCCACCGTATTTTTCGCCCAGTCTTTTTGTGCTAAAACGGCCCTGGCCAGACACCTTGCAGCAAAACATCCCCACGGTCTCTATCTCGACTGTGATGTTACTGCCGGAAACAGCGTCAAGGCCAAGATCCAGGCATTCCTTGAGCTTTCTGGCGTTTAACCGACAGGCACACTTTTATGTTACTGGCAGACTTTGGCACATCCTATTGCAAACTCGTAGAAACTGACACAAGCGATCCTCCTTATCTCGTCCCCACTCGGGATATTGACCGCAGTCTACAGGTGGACATTGCCACCGGACACAATGGGAAACGCTACGCCAGACAGTATGTAAATGAGCTCACTGCCCTTGCCAGGGGTGGTATCACTCTTCTTGCCGACAGTTCATTCACCCTCCTCGATTGTGGCAGCCGCGATATCAAGTATGTTGCCTATGAAAACGGAAAGATTAAAGATATGGGATGGAACGCAGAATGCGGTGCCTCCATGGGCTTTACCATCGAGTTGCTGGAAAAATATTATGACATTGATTTCACTGCCATTGAAGTACCGAAGAGTTCTTTTTCGGTCACATGCGGTGTATTGGGGATGAGCCATATTTTTGG
>JAOZKX010000173.1:4580-5519 GCA_029935135.1 Desulfocapsa sp. | reverse complement strand
TAATCAAAGCAGGTTGGCCGTTTAAGACACTTAATTTTGGATTGGCAAGAATAGTTGTTTCACCCTGTTCTTTTAAAACATTAAGAAAAGAATCAAAGCTGAATGCAGCCAGAGAAATTATTGCTCCTGCACTATCAGTTAAGGTGTTGGTAATTACGGTCGCAGCATTAATTGCGGTTGAGGAACCCCAGGCAGCAGAATCTATGCCATTAGTTGTAGTAAAGCTTGGTCCCTCTGTCGTGGTGCTATTGGTTGATGAGTGAGTCCGTGAATCGGAGAAAACACCCTGCGCACCCATGGAAAGATTCTTTAATATCAGGTTCCAATTCAATCCTATAGAGGTATGATTATTCAAATGAACTTCTATGATTTTTGCCTCAATGGCAACCTGTTTGTACAGTTCTCTTGTGAGATTCTCAAAATAGATTTCCAGCTTATCAAGAAGTGGGCGGGGCGCATGGACAGTTATCAAGCCAATAGGTTTATCTATGGTATACTTGTTACCAGATGTTGAAACCTGTCTGCTAACACTTGCAACTGCATCGCCCTCGGCACCGTCTTCTGTTGCAGCAACGGGTGCAACAGCGGCAGATGTTGACCAGGTATCAAGGATTGCATCCATATTGTCTTGAATATTTGCCCAGATATCAAATTCATTTTCTCGGGAATCCAGTCGAATGGTACCCTCGATATTAGTGGAGGCTTCATTACTGCCCAGCACATTGCCACCAGTAGCTGTTTCAAAGAGTTGCTTGGTAAAAGGCATGGCAACATGGAACTGTCGTGTTTCCTTATACCTCACGATAATGGTTGTGCCTTCTACTTCATGATAATAATCTACCTGCCGCAGAAGATTGTCCACGGCGGAGAAAAAGGCATCACCCGCACTGATATCGACATCAACCAGAACATTTTGATCAACATCACTTGCCCAGGAAA
>JAOZKX010000173.1:0-4570 GCA_029935135.1 Desulfocapsa sp. | reverse complement strand
GCAGCAAGGCGCTTTAATATATCCCACAGGGGTTGTGGGCCTTGCGTTGATCTGATAGAAGCACCAACTTTAACGGCAATATCCTCGACCTCTTCATCAAGAGAATCGATACCAGCCATATCCACCACATACGATGGTTTCTGGTATTGAACTGGAAGTTGAACTTCTTTTTCAACCTTCTCTATCGGAGCAGAAGCTGGTATTGCAGGTACCTGTGTCTCCGGTTCATTAGTTTGGGGAGCGCAGGAGCTAAGGAAAAACAAAAAGACGAGAAGGCAGCCTAATTGAATCACTGGTGTTTGAAGTTTCATAGAAAACCCCTTGGGCGTTGATATAGATAGTGTTTGTTTCATCTCTAATAATGTCTGGTAGATAGTAGCGGTTAGTATTAGTTGCTGTTTTTGGTCAAGCGACTGCGAATATATGCCTTCAGGCCAGGTGTTAACTGAAATCCGGAATATAAGAGTGTTTTATACTGCTCAGTGGCTTTGTCAGTTTTTCCCATGGCGTCGTATATACGAGCTCGTGAGCTCATGGTGTCCACAGTATCACTATAGTCTTTGGCATATCGATTGAGGAGTTTGAGAGCAGCCTCCGGTTGGCCTTTGTCTTCACTGAATGCTGCATAAGAGACTAGAGCTTCTTTCATGGGGGGCTGGCCGCTGATACTCTGACTGAAGTATTCCATAGCCTTTGCTGTTTGATCCATATTGGCAGCTGCAATTGCCGCATAGAGAGCAGCCTGATAATTTTTTGGGTCTATTTTAAGTGACTCGTCTGCATAATGAACTGCTTTCGCATTTATATGCAGGCCAGCAAGATAGAGAGTTGCAATCTTGTTGGATATTTTGGCGTTTTGTGGCCAGAGCTTGAAGGCCTTCTCATAGAAAACCACAGCATCTTCCAGATCGTCATTTTTCTCTTCAATTTTTGCTCTGCGAAGCAACTCTTTGGCCTGCACAATTTCTGCAGTTTGTTGCGTTGCCTGTTGGATTACCAATGCTTCCTGTTCGATAACTTCAACATCGGCCTCAAAGGAGAGGTTGTCCGAAGCCCTTTCCGGCCAGGAAAATTGCTCTGTGGATATAACGATTGTGTTATATCTCTCTTCTTTCTTCAGACCTTTCAGGTTCAGGATAATATCCAGGGCAAAGTCCCAGGGTACATCGTTTAAGGCAAGGGTGAGTGAACCGCTGACATCTTCGTCAACAATAAGATTTACACCACTGATTTCGCGGAAGAGCCGAAACACATTGTGCAGATCAATTTTGTAGAAATCCACACTGATGCGGTTACTTTTGTAGCCGGAGAAACCAAAGGAATCCTGCATGGCCTCGGCAGTAGCTTGATCGGGTGCCTGACTACTTTCTGTGAGAGCAGCTTCGGAAGAGTCAAGCAACTCATCCAGAGTTTGATCGTTGGCTACCGGTTTATTTTTTGCAGCACTGTTTTGTACAGCTTTCTTTTCATTAATGGTAACCAGCAATCCCTGGGGAGCAGTTGCAACATTAAATGTGAAAAGGTCGTTTCCTTTTGCTGCTTCAAAGACTATTCGTACGCCAGAGCCTCTGGTTGCCACACGAACTTTATCGAGATTGGTGCCGACATTCTTTTCTCGAACGAGTTCAGAACCGTTTACATTGTTAATATCAAGGTACATGGAATCGGGAAGACCATTTCTCCCGGTAACAGTATCGAATCGAAAATTCTTGATAGGTACATCAGCCAGAATAAGAACTTCTGTATGGTTTGTCTTTTGTCGGACGACTATATCCAGCAGGGTGGCAGGAGTTGCCTTCGCAGTTTCAGAAACAGCCTGTTTGCCAGACTTCTGAAAAAGCTGAATTGATAAATTGTTGCCCAACCTGTCAATTTTATAGCCGTGAGTCTCTGCAAGAGTGATCTCAAAGCGGGTAATTGCAGGATTTTGGTCGCTTAATGTTTTGACATTCAGCTTCGCAAAATCATTTGCAGGTAGGGCACTGTCAGTGTTGACACCTGGCGCAATACTGGCTTCGGCGATATCAAGAACAACTCTGGCCGGATTGAACAGTTCGTACATCGTATAGGCAGGCGCACTGTTGCCTTGTAGAACCATGACCAGGCCATCTTTCTGCAATTTCGTCGATATACTTTTTATCGTATAGGTCGATTTTTCAGTTTCTGCCTGTACTGTACTGCTCTGATAAACGAACAGAGTGCAGAAAATGGAGAAAATGGCCAACTGGTATATGGAGAGCTTCTTATACATTGTTTACTCTTCTCCCTCTTTCTTTAAAAGCATCACTACTTTACTTGTTAGTTTTTTTCCTGCTCGTGTAAAAGCAGTTTCTTCAATGACAACTCGATTTGAATCTATATCTGTTATCACTCCACGCTTGCCAATCAGCATGCCGGAGCGAAGGATATAACCTTTTCCTGTAAAATCTTCAGCCATTGCAAAGTCATTTTTCTCGCTCATTACGATGGCGACTAAATTTAACTGTCCTGGCTCAAACAACTGCATTCCTGACAAACCCTGAGCAACTGGAAGCACATCTTCAAGTTTGGCTGTTGTAGCCTTTTCCGTGATAAACGGAATAAATGGATCCGGTCTGCCTTCAATTGTGTATAAAAACGAATTCTTTTTCTCTTCCAGGCCAATTACAGAATTTGCCTTTGCTGTCCCGGTTTGCCCATTCTTTTTAGCTGTAGATTCTGGAATGGCATAAGCTGATGCGCAAAAGAAAAAAACAGTCAACAAGAGAACCGGCAATGTAGCTGCGGCAGATATGTTCGTAGAAGTTTTCATAGCTTAGCTTATCTTTTCTTTGGGGTTGCCGGAGGAGTAAGTTTCTTGTTGGTGAAACGATATGTTACCAATTGACAACTGGAGTTGAGTAACATCTCTTCACCCTCTCTCTTCGGGCCGCCCATATCAATATTAGATACTGTGATAATTCGATTCAGTTTACTTATCTTATCAAGAAAAACGCCCATATTGTGATATGGCCCTCTTACTTTGATATCAATCGGAATCTCAGAATAAAAATCCTTCGGCACATCCTTACCGGGTTTAAATGTCAGAAAGTCCAGGCCTGCAGATCGACCCAAAGCAGAAATGTTGGTTAACAGGCTGGGGATCTCTTTTCCTTTGGGCAAGAGTGTTGCAGTTTCCGTAAACAATTTCTCTGTGGCCGCCAGGTCAGCCTGCAGCTTTTCCCGGTTTGACGCCTTCGCTTTTGCTCTTTTTAGTTCTTTGGTCAAGCTTTCTTTTTGCTGGGTCAGAGCCATAGATTTATCAATCTGTGGTTGAAACCATAAGAAGTAGAAAAGGGCAGCCGGAAGGAGAAAGAGAACGGCTGCTAGCGCCATTTTCAGCTTCTTATCAAGCGGAATGTACTTTTCGTCTATGAAGGTCGCAAATGCGTTACTCTTTTTCATATCTCGCGCTATCTTCTCTGAGTTCTATTGTGCTGTTTCTTTTTCGTTAGTATCGGGAGTTACAGCCGTGCATCCCAACGAAAATGATTTCAAGTTACGCCCGGATACCTTCTTAAGCGAGGCACTGGAAAGAGTCACCGAACTGATGTAGGCAGATTCTTTGAGTCTATCCATAAACTGGGCAATTGATCTGTTGTCCAGCGCTGTTCCCTTAAGGGTAAGGCTTTGTCCCTGTTGCTTCAGTGATTCCAGCCACATTCGTTTGGTATCTATCATTCTTGCAACTTCATCAAGAATGTGAACTGTTACAGCAGAATTCTTTTTCAGTGTCTTAATGACCTTGATTTTGTTCTCCAGGTCAAGCTTTGCCTGTTCCAGGCGCTTCATTTCAGCGAGAATCGGAGCGTAAGTCTGTTTCTCTCTGGTGAGTCGGGCAATAGATTCCTCTATTGAACGAATTCTTGTGTCCTGGATAAATCCAACAGCGCCTAACATAAGCAAAATGACAATAAAAAGTGCGATAAAACTGAAGATCTGATTACGCGCTTTTGCTCGTTTTTTCAGCTGTCGGATAGGGAGTAGGTTAATTCTGAGCATAATTACAGCCTATATTGCTGATGGACGAATGGCTATGCCTGTGGCAATGGCCATTTCCGGTCCAATGGTGGTTAAGTAATCAGAATCTATTTTCTTGTTGTTCACTGTCATATTCTCAAATGGGTTAAACAGTTCAACTTCAAGTCCGGTTTCTGTTCTCAGGAAATCGGCAAGGCCTGCGACTTTTGCACCGCCACCACTGAGAACCAGGCGGGTAAGCAGTTCCTCAGAGTTATTGGCGTGATACAGGTCTATGGCTTTTTTAATTTCCAGTACCCATTGTGTGCAGGTACTGGAAAAAATTTCCTCAATCTGTTCCTGTTTATCTTCAGCAGGAAGATGTCCAAGTTTTAATGCCTCTGCTTCTTCAAAATCAAGATCAAATGCTGACTGGATCTGTTCTGTTAGTTGGCGACTTCCCACGACAATATCTCGAGCAACAACAGAGATTCCCTGAGAAATAATATTGATGTTCATTTTTGAAGCACCGATATCGACCAAGGCTACATTTTCATCTTTGGGATAGTTGTATTCGTATGTGTTTTCAAGT
>JAOZKX010000172.1 GCA_029935135.1 Desulfocapsa sp. | reverse complement strand
TGTTAAGGCCATGGTAAATCCTCCATGAAATTTTAAATTGGGCGTCCTTGCCCGGGTATAACATACATTGTGTTACTGAGTTGATTCCTCCCTTCAGGTAGATTTTTTGGTTTATCTTCCTGGGGTAAAACAATACTTCAGCTTAACCCTTACTATACGCATCGACCCCTCTCTGCAAAAACTTTAGAAAAAAATACATTTATTTAAAAGAAAACAGAAAAAAACATCAAATCAGCGCCATATCAACATGTTAACCAAATACGATTTTGTTTTTAACGGAACCGCCCTCCTATACTATCAATTAGGAAATACAATTTCATCACCATCCATCTTCCCTCTATTTACAGATAGTATCTTGATACAAACCATTATAGATGATAAAGTATCTATACTTACAATGACTCTATTAAAAGTTAATCACACTATTATATTTTTGCCAAGGACTTCCTGTGACTGAACTTGATACATTTTTCACAAAAATTTCCGATGAAAAGCCTGTTCGTCTTTTCCTGCCAATTATTGGTGCAGACAACAGATTGCTTATTCAATGTATTTTAAAAAAGAAGGAAGGCAATCACTTTAATCTTTTATTTAAACCCATGGCATTACCTGTTCAGGATATCGATAAAGATATCAGCTGCCTGATCAATCTGGACATGGGCGGGCAAAGTGTCTCCATAGAAAGTAATATTGTTCAGGTGATTAATGAGCAGACACTGGAAATGGTTCCTCAGAAAACCATTACCCATGAACAGATGCGTGAGTATTTCAGAGTTGATTGTGCCATTCCAATTATCATTAAATCAACAATACCTGCAGGATTCGGCGGGCCCGAAGATGATTGGAAAATTATGGGTACCACCGTGGACCTCAGCGGCAGCGGCCTGCGGGCAAGCTTTAACACTGCTCCACCCGAAAAGACCCAGGTTCGTCTGGAACTGGCCTTACCCACAGCAGAAGAAACGATTGTTTCAACCATCGCCTCACCTGTCAGGATCACCAAAATCACCGATAAACTCTGGGATGCAGCATACCATATAGATGATATCGAAGATGAGGATCGTGACAAAATTATTGGTTGCTGCCTGGTGGCCCAGCGCCGTATGTTGCGCTTGAAAGTTCAAGTTAGAAATTCACAATAATTCCAGGGTATATGGCAGTGAGTAAGAGCATTATCGATATCGTCAAAGCAATACCAGACAGCCAAACTGCCGTTATTGATATCTTAACAGCAGATGGCCTTGAAATGCGCTTGAGATGCGTTTTTAAGGAATCAACATCTCCTCTTTTCTTTCTGGTCTTCCCGCCAAAGATGTTACCCGACGCCCTGGAGACAGGTTCCATCTGCCCTGTATCAATCAAAGTTGAGAAGACAACCCTTACTCTGAATGCAGAGATTATCAGTATTAATGGGGATCGTACCTTAGAGCTGAAAGCAAAGAAATCCATCGACCCAACCAGCCTGAGAGAATTTTTCAGGGTGGACAGCAGACTGCCAATCACTGCCACTTACAATCCCGGGCCCAACGAAGACAAGGATCATTACTGGTCCATGGAAGGTGAAACCCTGGATGTGTCCGGAAGCGGTGTGCTGGCAATTTTCCCGGAGCCACCTGAAAATAAGCATCGGGTAGAACTGTCGATTAAGCTCAATCACACCAGGAAAGTCATCGAATCCACTGCCCATGTGATCCGTACGAGGCGTTTGCGTAAGGGTCGTTTCCAGGTTGCCCTCCATTTTGATTTTGTTTCTCCCAAACACAGGGACCTGATCATATCAAACTGTCTCCAGGAACAACGTCAGCAATTGCGAGACAAAATCCAGACGGCCAGCTAATAAGTGGTTAAGATTGGTTCAATACTTGCCGAAAAAGTAGCATGAATACAATAACCCCTTTAGCCGCCATAACGCCCCTGGATTCATCTACCTCAGATTCCGGTTCCAGGCAGCAATTCCAACAGCAGGCCCGTCCGGGGCAGACATTTACCGCCACAGTTCTCGAGTCAGCAGGCAACAATAAGTTTTCTCTCAATATTAACGGACAGTCAATTCTCGCCCAAAGCGATACTGTAAAACTCAGCGCCGGCACAGAACTCAGACTGCAGGTCACTTCCACCAGTCCCCTGATTGAACTAAAAATCATTTCTGACACGCCACAGGTCAACTTCGGCCAGACGGTGACCCTGCTCGGAAAAAACATTGATATAGGAACACTGTTTCAGGCCCTAACAACCACGCCCTCACCTCTGCTCAACAGTCTCAGCACCAGTACGCAGGAAGGTCTGCAATCGTTTGCCAACCTGCAGCAGAATTCTCTGGATGGAAAAGATGGTGGTGTGATCTTAAAACAACTTATTGACCGGCTTGGAATCTCACTGGAATCCCTGCTGGCACGCGGCGATAACAAGGCGAGCACTCAGACACTGAAGGCCGCCCTGCTGGAAATCGGGACACTTTTAAAGAATGCCGAAGGAATTGCAGCAACCGCCAATCGTCTTTTGGGAACCATTGAAATGTATCAGATGGCCAACCTGCGGCTTGAGTCAGACAATCTCCTTCTCTTCCCTCTGCCACTGCCCTTTCTCGACAATGGCTATCTGCTCTTTGATAAAGGCAAGAATTCGGAGAGTTCCGATAAAAAAGACACACCTCTCAGCTTCTCGCTGCACCTGAGTCTGCAACCTATTGGTAATATAGAAATTCACTTCCTTCACTCAGAAGAAGGTCTCTATATTCGTTTCGCCTGTGACTCCATAGAGAAAAAAGAATTCACCAGCCAGTTTGGAGAAGAGCTACAGGAGACCGTCACAACCGGAAAAATACTGGGACTCAGTTTTACCGATACGGCAGGAGATCCCACCAGTGAACTTATCCAGCATCTGGTACCGGAAGGAAAATCTATGCTGGACACCAAGGTATAAGATGGCAAAGAAAAAAATAGATAAAGCGGTTGCCATTATCTACGATGAGCAGACAACAGCATCACCAAAGGTTGTTGCCACCGGACAGGGCGAAGTTGCCAGAAAGATCATTGAAACAGCACGGGAAGCCGGCGTTCATATCCAGGAAGATCCGAATCTGGTGGAACTGCTCTCCAAGATAAAACTGGGAGATGAAATCCCTACGGAACTGTATCAGACAGTGGCCGAAGTGCTTGCTTTTGTCTATCAGGTCAATGAAAAGTTTAAAAACAAACTGAAAGAAACTACTCCAACACCCCAAGATAGTTAAAAGTAGGCAGCTTTGAATATTTTCCCTTACCACTGAGTCTCCCTGCCAGTTCTTCCATCTCCTTCTTTCCCGTTGCCATATTACTCATATCGATAACTACATAATCAAGCCCTGCTGCCTTTAACTCATGGAGATAGGGAAGCAGAGAAAATGGTCGTACAGGTACGGTGGCAGTGACATTTTCCTTTTTCAGCAGAACAAACTGTTCATTTTTGGGGCTGGTCAGGGTTTTGTTGTATTGAAAATGTTCAGAATCCAGACGGGCAGTAAACAGTGCAGGTGCCCCGTAAGCAGTCAGTCCCAAGCGGATACGGACCCGATTCAGCTTACAATGGCTGATTACCTCGCCAATGATATCCTTATCACTCTCAATGGAGAGTTGAGCTGCCTCTATCCCTCCGTTTTCCACCATTGTCACCGCCTGATTATTGAGCAGACTGACAGTATAGTCACATGAAAGAAACACTCGTTCATGCTCAAAGAAAACCACCTGGCTGATATGGCCCAGTTGAAAACTTCTAAACCCTGAACGAATGAGGAGCTGTATCTGTTTCCGAATCTTATGCAGCTCTCCCTCAAAAAGAACAGGGGGCAGACACCAGACAAGATCACGACTGCGTTTCCCCAAAAATCGTTTTAGCTGCCCGGTCTGAGTAAGGTTCGTTTTATTAATGGGCAGCAAATAACGATCAGGATTAAATGGTAGTTTTGTAAAAAGAGTTTTTGCCAGATCCAGTCGAAGCCATGTCTCAATGGGAAGTTTTATCCTTCCGCCTTTATTCATGTAGCCCTGACCAAAAAACTTGCGAATACTTTTATGGACGGTATCGCTCTCCTCGTCTGGAACAGGGAGAACCTCGCTTTCTATTTCCCGGATGCGTGCCTCTTCCTCTTTACGCCAACCGGACAGAATCCCGGCACATTGCTGAATATCTTTCTGAAGACTTACGCCGGAGCCGGCCTCTCTTTTCACATCCACCCGAAAGACATCTATTCGTTTGGCCTCGTTATAAAATCTCCACTCTGGAAGAAGGAGCTGTACCTTATCACCGGATACGGCGCTATCCACCTGATTATTGCCGAGACGCAATTCCTTTAGGGTAAAAGATAGTCGTTCCCCCGAGGGTTCCGTATGAAGACGCAGTCGGTCTCCGGAGTTGAGTCCTTCTTTTAATGTCAGCCGGGCATACAACCTGTCTTCATAGTTCTTGACACCGCCCAATCTGCCAAGAAAATCACCCATATTGCCAGAATGATATGGCGTTATGGCATCAACCGGTTGCGGAGTGAACAAATAACCTGAAGAGGTCTTGCGCCCCATGGCTCTGTTGCTCAGCTCTTCTGCTTCCTGCAGTAGCGAGGTGAATTCATCCGGCGCAGCATTCATTACCAGGCGATAAGCCTTGACTATATTGGAAACATAGTGGGCTGAACGCAGCCGTCCTTCAATTTTCAGCGAGGCAACTCCAGCTTTTTGCAAATCCGGCACAGCTTGCAGGGCCGAAAGATCGTTCATGGAAAAGACATACTGTCCCTTGCCGGATGTTGCCTGTTGTGGCCGGGAGCCTTTTTTCTTTGGCTTATGACCACCCTTCTGTTTACTCCACTGATAATGACGCCTGCACGGCTGCACACACTTGCCGCGCAGGCCACTTTTCCCGCCAAGAAAGGAAGAAAAAAGGCAGAGCCCGGAATAAGAAAAACACATGGCCCCATGGACAAAGACTTCAATTTCGATATTGCTGCCATGGCAAAGGCTGCTGATCTCTTTTAAGGTCAGCTCTCGTGCCAGCACCACCCGTTCAAAGCCCATATCCTGAAACCCCTGCAGGGCAATGGAATTATTGGCTGAGAGAAGTGTAGATGCGTGGAGAGGAATGGAGGGAAAGAACTCATTAATCAGGCGAACAAGACCAAGATCCTGCACAATCAAGCCATCCGTTTCCATGGCCTCAAGAAGCGAAAGGGTATGCAGAGTTGCAGAAAGATCCTGCTCGCGAACAAGACTGTTCGCAGCCAGATAGATCTTCTTACCAAGACCATGACAGTGGCGAACCATTGCCATAATCTCTTCCAAACGCAGATCCCGGGCAAGATTTCTGGCATTAAAGCCGGGCGCACCAACATATACAGCGTCAGCACCTGCCTCAATTGCAGCAATAAAATTTTCAGTATTTCCAGCAGGTGCCAGGAGTTCCATAAGTAAGGGAAGGGGCTGCGGTATGCGGTGTGCGGTTTACGGTTTGCGGTTTTGATCTTTTACCGCACACCGTAAACCGCACACCGCTTAC
>JAOZKX010000171.1 GCA_029935135.1 Desulfocapsa sp. | reverse complement strand
CTCCCCCAGATACCTGCAAGGGCGGCCACATGAAAAACCGTATCCATTCCTTTACAGCATTCTGACAGGAAGGAGCGATTGCAGATATCACCCTGGCGGCAACTGGCCCCCAGGGCCTCTATCTCCGGGTAATGATTGCGTCCCACAACAACACATTCAACATTTTGCGCCAGCAACTGTCTGACAATATGACTGCCGACAAATCCTCCACCACCGGTGATAAGAGCGCGTCTCATAGTTCTCCTTTGAGCTCTGAGGCTGCCCAGACACTTAATTTTTCCCGGAATATTTTAGCATTATGACGAATATCGACGGGAAAATCAGGATGGATCAGGTAATGAACAATATCGTTTGTTAAATCACTGGCCGCACCAAGTGTTTTTGCCTCGAGCAGCAACTGTGCCGCTGAGATGGTCGATGCTTTTTCCTTTTCAAGGATAATCACTGGGATAGCATGTTTATTTTCTTGTCCATGGATGCCAACAAGGGCAGAACGAAAGATGGAAGGATGGACATTAAAAATAGCCTCACAGGGGATGGTAAAACTTGTTTTATCCTGCATCACAACCCTATGGGCACGACGCCCACAGAACCAGAGTCTGTTCTCAGTATCCAGATAGCCGCAATCCCCCATTCTATGCCAAAAAGTGGAGCCGTCCTCTATTTTGGCAAGCCTGTTTTCTTCCGCATTGTTTTCATAGGCCCTGGTAACAACACCACCCTGAACAATAATTTCTCCGATACTATTTACAGGGAGACAGGAAGAAGAGTCAAATGTTTCAACGACTGCATCACTGACGGGCAGGATAGCTATGCGTATACCCGGAAGCGCTCTCCCCACACATGTTCCATTGCCGGTTTGTGTCAGAGGCCATGTTTTTTCTGTAATTTCCCTCCCCTCAATGGAAACAATGGGCAGACTCTCTGTGGCACCATAGGGGGTATGAATCTCCGCATCATCTTCTAAAACAGCCTGCATCCTCGCAATCAACTTTCCGGAGACGGGAGCCCCTGCCATCAAAACTTTTTTGAGTGTTTGTAGCTTTTTTTGTTCCGCCGGATGTGTCTCACAATAGCCGGCTATCACATTCCAGATTGCCGGTGAGCCAAAGGAGTAGGTCACTCTGTATTTCCCAAGCGAATCAACGAATTTTGCAGGATCAACTTTTGCAGGACGGGTGGGATCCATATCCGGGATCACGGCTGTTGCCCCCAGGGCTGTTGAAAAAAGGGCAAAAAGGGGGAATGCTGGCTGATCGGTCTGTCCGGGCCCTATACCATAATAATCACGAATCAGACTAAGCTGTGCATAAAAGGTTCCATGCTCGTAGCGAACACCTTTGGGAGGACCTGTTGAGCCGGTTGTGAAAATAATTGCTGCAAGCTCATCGGCAGCTGCTTCATACACAGAAAATTCCCCGAATGTGTGCTTTGCCTCTTTACAAATATCTGTACCAAACAATCCAAAAGAAGATCCGCAGCAAAAATGCTTTTCAACGGTTCTAAATGGTCTTCTAAATATCATCCGGAACAGATGGGCCTGGGGGATGCCGATAAATACTCTGGGCTGCACCCCTTCAATACAGCGAAGAAGATTTTTATAGCCCATTCCCGGATCTATCAGAATAACGGGAGCGCCAATTTTAAAGAGGGCAAAGGTAATGCAGATAAAATCAGCAGATGGACGAACCATCAGCATAACCCGCATTCCAGCTGTAACACCTTTGCTGCTGAGAATATGGGCAAAGCTGTCTGCCCGTGCATTTAATTCGGCAAAGCTGAGCGTCTTTCCTGTGGCCGCCTCAACAAGCCCTGGCTCATCACCAAGATCACGCCCGCATTGGGCAAGGGTTTTAGCTATATTAACATTCACCTGTTACCCACCCTACTCTTCATCTGCAAAAAAATCCTGGGCCAGGGGGGCTATCTCGGCAAAGGAATCTTCCAAAACATAATGTCCACTGTCAGCAAAATAGTGGCTGACGGCATGGGGAAATCTACTGCACCATTCCTTATAAAAACCATCATTAAAACAAAAGTCCTTCCCCCCCCAACAAATCATCACGGGAAGCTTTCGTTTCTGGAAAACTTCAAGCCCTTCTTCCACATGGAGAAGGCTCGCATAGGACGGATGGGATTCCGCCCGAGGGATATCTTTCACAAAAGCGGCAACCGCCACCCTGTTTTTCCAGGAATTATAGGGTGCCACAAAAGCGCTGGCCACATCCTTGTCCATTTTCTTACTCACAGCCATGGTAACAGCGGGCCCTGCAAACGCGTTAAGCCCACGCACCAACAGCTGTCCAATAAAGGGCCAGCCACAGATACGGATACGAAAAGGAATACGCATTGATCGAAAAGCAGCTGTATTAAGTACTAACAGTTTTTCCAGCATGTCAGGGTTCCTGGCAGCTGCCCCAATACCGATAGCCCCACCCCAGTCATGGACAACAAGTGAATATTTCCCGATATCAAGATGCTGCAACAGAGCGCTGAGATTATCAATATGATTTTGCAGGGTGTAGGTATAATCCTGCGGTTTGTCAGACAGGCCACACCCCATATGATCCATAGCAATAACACGATGTGTTTTCGATAACTGAGTAATCAGGCGGCGATAATAAAAGGACCAGGTAGGATTGCCATGCACCATAACAATGACAGATCCCTCCCCCTCATCTACGAAATGAAGGGTATGGTCACCTCTCTTATAATAATGGGATTGAAACGGATAGTCTGGATACATAAAATCGGTCATAAGTAAAATTTCAAAGCAAAAATCATCATCTAACATCAACAAGAAAAGAACCTTAAAAATACACCAGCATTTTCCCTTGTCAAGTCCACTGCATCTCTTGTCTTTTCTAGAACAGTACGCCCCCGCTATTCTTCTTGCCCAGAGAAGAAAACCCTGTATAGTAAAAAATAAAAACCTGCTCTTCAGAATCCCCTGACAATCATCCAAACGCTCTCCATGCTGCTTGACATTAACAAACTCAACCTCAGTTTCCAGCTGGATACCGGCTCTGGTCAATCCGAAACAAAACAGGTACTGTTTGATGTTTCTCTTCGCGTAGACAAAGAAGAAACGGTTGCCCTTGTGGGAGAATCTGGTTCCGGGAAGTCCGTTACAGCACTTTCAATTTTACGCCTTCTTGAAGAATCCAGTGATATTCACTGTAGTGGCGAAATCCATTTTAACGGTCAGAATATATTTACCCTCTCCCCTGAAAAACTCCGGGAATTGCGTGGCAACAAGATTGCCATGATTTTCCAGGAACCCATGACTTCGATGAATCCTGTCTACACAATTGGAAATCAACTGATGGAACCGCTGCTCCAGCATCAGGGTATGAACAAATCTGAGGCAAAAAAAGAGGCCATAGCACTTCTGGAAAAAACGGGCATTAAAGATCCCGCCTCGCGTATCAATGTCTACCCCCACCAACTCTCCGGCGGACAACGGCAACGTGTGATGATTGCCATGGCACTTGCCTGTCGTCCCACACTTCTTATCGCTGACGAACCAACCACTGCCCTTGATGTCACTATTCAGGCACAGATTTTAGAGCTTATTAAAGATCTGCAGAAAGAATTCGGTATGGCGCTCCTCCTTATCACCCATGATCTTGCCATGGTCAGGAAGATAGCAGACCGCGTTCATATTATGAAAGATGGAAAGATCGTTGAAGAGGGAATAACTGACACAATATTTAGCAAGCCCGTTGATCCCTATACCATTCACCTTATGGACTCGGTGCCCAAAACAAGCCATAAAGTACGCACAACAGACACGATCCTTATTGATATAAAGAATCTCAATTGTCATTTCCATATAAAACAGGGATGGAAGGGGTTTCTCCGCCCGGACTATCAGACGATACGAGCAGTGGATCAGGTGAGTCTATCCATCTCCCAGGGGACAACCTGTGGACTGGTGGGTGAATCTGGTTCAGGAAAATCTACCCTTGGCATGGCAATATTGCAACTTGTAAAAAGCAGAGGAGTGATCGAATATAAAAATAAGGACTTGCAAACCCTCTCCACAAGAGAGATGCGACCGTTACGCAGGAATCTGCAGGTTGTCTTCCAGGATCCTTTTTCCTCGCTTTCACCACGACTCACCATTGGCCAGATTGTTGAAGAAGGTATGCAGGTCCATTCCATAGGCAGGAACAGGAAGGAACGACAGGAGATTGTACAAGAGACTCTCCTCGAAGTTGGCCTCTCAGCGGATATGCTCCACCGCTATCCACACGAATTTTCCGGTGGACAACGGCAACGCATTGCCATTGCCCGATCCATTGTCCTGCGTCCGGACTTTCTTATCCTCGATGAACCCACCTCTGCCCTGGACATGACCATCCAGAAACAGGTCCTTGAACTGCTGAAAGAACTCCAACGCAAATATAATATTACCTACCTCTTTATTTCCCATGACCTGAGAACAATCCGTGCCATTGCCGACCAGGTAGCCGTTATGCAGAACGGGCGTATTGTTGAATCAGGACCTGCAGACAAACTCTTCAAAGCTCCCACTCACTCGTATACCAGGAAACTTTTTGACGCTGCCCTGACAGGAACATAGGAAAGACGAATATGTGCCTATCCATTGATTTATACAACTGAAATGGAGTATCATCATAAATGAGATGGTAGGCTGACTACGGGAAGTAGTGCTTATCGTACATAGGAATACACTCACAGCTAAAGCATCCATTCAATTTCAGGGTACTCTATGAAACCGGTTCAGTTAAAAAGAACAGACCAGAAAGGATTCAGCCTTATTGAGCTGAGCCTGGTTTTGGTCATTGTCGGTATGATTCTTTCTGTTGGCGTTGGGGTGATGAACAGCCTGACAAAAAAAAGTAAGATGTCCAGGGAAAAAGCAAATCTGGGGGCCATTAAAAATTCTCTTGTTTCCTACGCTCTCAGCCATGGTAAGCTTCCTGCTCCAAATCCGCCTGGAGAACTTCCCTACATAGAGCTCAACTTCAGTTCAGCTCAGAAAGATATCTGGGGACTGCCATATCAGTATGATGTCACCAATATACTGACCAGCACAAATTCACAGAATCTCTGTGTAACACTCTATCAGTTATCCAACTTATACGCCTGGGGAGATCCCTACAACGGCATGTGCAGCAGCAGTAATATTGTATGTGTCACGGACACTACTGATGGTTCCAACAATGGACGGATCGCTTCTTCAACGCAGGGATATTACATAGCTGCCTATATGAGCAGTAAGGGAGAAGACCATAGTTCCGTGGCTAAAAACAGTAACACAAACCGTGAATATGAGATGATATCCAACCCTTACGATGCAACTGTCTCTCGTGATGACCTTGCCGAAGAATTGCGTTTTGCAGATTTAGCATCAAAGATCTGTAATGCTCAGAATACAACGATTGAAGTCACTATCACCAACGGCACGGTATGGTTAAACCAACCTGCCGACTGCACCACGGAACCTGGATTCACCGACAGTGTCACTGTCCACCCTGGACAGACACTCTACTATGA
>JAOZKX010000170.1 GCA_029935135.1 Desulfocapsa sp. | reverse complement strand
GACCAGAAATGAGGCCGTGCAGGCCATTGAGCAATACAGTGGCAGGCTGATCGGTAGAATTTTACTTGGTTGCAGCACAATTCCTGGAACATATATCTTACCTGAATTCATTGGCGGGTTTCGTAAGCAATACCCTTCTATAAAGGCAACTCTGTCCATTAGCAGCTCCAGACTTATCTCAAAAAAAGTTTTGCAAGGAGAGCTTGAGTTTGGCGTGGTCGGTGCCAGGTGGAACGATAAGGGATTAAGCTGGCGTGAAATCTTTTCAGATGAATTGATCCTTGTTGTTCATCCTGCCCATTCATGGGCATCGAAAAAAGATGTGTCTATAGGGGAAGTGATCAGGGAACCGTTTATTTTGCGAGAACCGGAGTCGGGAACCCGGAAGGTCTTTTCAAGAATTTTAGAAGACAATGGTCTCAAAGAGAGCAGTCTTCAGGAAGTTGCTGAAATGGGATCCACTGCGGCAATCAAGGAGGCGGTCAAGGCGGAGATGGGGGTGTCCATCCTTTCAAGACGAGCTGTGAGAGATGAGGTTGATTGCGGACGACTGATGACAGTTAAAATTCATGGGAATAGAATGTACCGTCCCTTTTATTTGATTCAGCGCAAAAAGCGAAAACTCTCTCCGGTTGCCTCGGTTTTTCTAGAGTATTTGACTCTTCATGAGAGTCAGGTGCGGAAAGCTGGTTGACATCTCGAACGAAGCACAACTATGTCATCGGAATTAAGCAGTTACCTGAGTTCCGATGGTAAGCACCAAGGCATGGGGAGGATTCCCTCCCCATTCCCCCTGGAGACGAAAATAACGGCTTGATATCTTTTTCTACCAGATCATCAGGACAGTCTGATCACCTGCCCCCTGACTGTATGGCCGGAAGGAACAGAGCCCAGGGTGAAGTTGCTGCCCTGTCCGTTGTAAATGAAACATCGAGGCCATAACGGGTCCCGGCATTGTTGGTTACATAGGCTCGCACATGATAGCTGGTGGCCGGAGACAATCCATTGATCATTGCTGCAAAGGGACCAGTTGAAGATACTGCTCCCTGATTCAAACACTGGTCAGCAGTGGTTGGATTTGCAGTATCACTCCAGCAGAAACCGTACCTGCTCGGATTTGGACTGCCAAGAGAAACGATACTGCCGATTGCAAATGCTCTATCACTTGCCGGGTATATCTGGGCCGTTGTTACAGAGGCATAGGATGCAGCAGTAAAAGAAACCTCATTGCCATAGCCAGTTAACTCACCCTTGGTAGCATAGGCCCGGACATAGTAGGTGTTTCCTGCAGAGATTTTGGTGATGGGGGTGGTAGTAGAAATAGTCTTTGACCCCACTCCTTCTTCTGAACAAAAATCCGCTATGGTGGGAAGGTTGGATTTGCTCCAACACACGCCATGCTGATCCAGTGTTAAGCCATTCTCCAGTTTAATATACACACTTCCGGTAGCAGCTGTAGCGGAAATGGAACTAACAGCCCCAGTCACTATATTCTCTGAGGTATCGGTGGTGGTAAAAGATCTTTCTGGACCGTAGGATATACCAGCCTCACTGATGGCATAGGGCCTTACATAATACTTCATCAGCGGCACTAATCCATTGATGGAATCTGAAAAATTACCTGTTTTTATACTCGAGCCCAGTTGGCTGCAGTTCCCGGAGATGTCGGGAGCAGAACTGCTATCCCAACAAAAACCGTGCTGAGTCATTGCACCTGGATTTCCCAGGGTGAAAATAGTTCCATTGACGGTTGCGCTTGTATTGCTGATATCTGTAACAGAATAACTTCCAACAACGGGAAGAGTATAACTGTCGGTGCTAAACGAGATATCTGCGCCATAAGCAGTTCCCATATTATTCACAGCATAGGCCCGCACATGGTAGGCTGTTGCTGCAAGAAGCCCTGTCATGGAACTTGTAAATACTCCTGTCCCTGCAGCGCCCTGTCGGGTGCAACTATCCGTAGTAGTCGGGTTTTCTGACAGGTCCCAGCAAATACCATGCTGAGACACATTTGAGTTCCCCGTTTCAGAGATATTGCCACCACCCGTCGCACTGCTCAGAGCAATATTGGTAACAGGTGAAGTTATCACCGTTGGGCTGCTGTCATTGCTGGTGGTAAAAACAACATCATCACCATACGCATGACCCAGTTCATGAAGGACAAAAGCCCGCACATAATAGGTAGTTCCCGGCAAAAGCCTTGTCATGGAACTTGTAAAGGCACCTGCTGGCCTTACTGATCCTTCATAGGAAATACCATCCGCAGTAGCAGCGTCGGGATGAGGACTTCTCCCCCAGACCATGCCATGCTGAACCCAGTCCAAATTCCCTGCAAGAATAACGGTTCCATTACCCGTGGCCGTTGTGTTTTGAATTGCCGTAACCGCCTGGGTTGACACCGTGGGGCGAACCGGATCAAGGCTCACACCGGAAAAATCCACCCCCCAAACATTTCCAACAGTTGTGGTGCCATCTGTGGAAGTACCGGTGCTCACTTTGGCAAGATCAATATCATCATAGGAATTAAAAGAAAACCCGGCTGAGGCAGCAGTGATTGTATACTCTGAAGCAAAGGGTAACTTAATAAGGGCATAGATACCTTTATCATTTGTCGTGGCATGATAAGGATTACTCCCAACTCGCACTGCTGTGACTATAACACCGGGCAGAGGCACACCATCGGAATTTGTTACTCGTCCACTTATGATTTCACCGGTTTCTGAAGTGTTGTCGTCGTTATCTGGAATGTAGATATTGTACACACAGCTTTGTACAAGATTTAATGCGAAATTATCTGCATCAATATCGGGCAAATTATACCACGCATCATCGTTACCGGACCATCCCATATTCAAATGATGATACAGGGTCTGATTGTCATATCCATAACCATCACTGACAACGGCGTGCCCAAACCAGACATCAGCTTCCACATCATGATATTTCACACTGAATATTACCGGAAGCCCTGCATCCAGATTAGGATTCGTCATTGTATTCCTGGCATCAGCCGGCAACTCCACATAGCTGGCAGAAATACCTTTTTTTGCATTAGCATAGTCAAAAAGGTCGAGCAACCGGTCAGCCACACGTAAAGTATTGGCGATGGAGACTCGACTACTATACGCCGTATACACAGAGACACCAGTATCATGGAGCAAATATCCAATGGCATCCCTATGGGTCTGCTCAAGTATCTCAGGACCATCTTCCATCAAGGCCCAGTTGTATGCCCCACCACTCCCGTCACCGCCAAGCAGATTTCTCTGTTCGGGATCATTGTCCACTGAAATCTGAAAAGATTCCGTTCCTATTTCAGTGTTTGGATATCTATAATGGTACATAACCTGTGACATAGCAGTTGCCACACAGCCACTTGGGTAGTGTGTTGGAGTGGTAAACAAATTATAACAAAGTTCCCCGTGCCCCTCAGTTCTCTGCCCCCAGTTGCTTTCAATAAATGGGGTAACCCTTTCATCTGAGACCTCCGCTAGCTTCGGTGCCACTGCCCCATCAGGAATAATTTTGTCCAAATCGGCCCACTTTTGCTGAGCTGGCGCCAACCCTTTGCCTGATACTTCACGCCCCCGTGCGACTGCCACCCGTTGAGGAACATCCTGACTGACCATCGCTCCAAGAGGCGTCTCATGAGATGGATCGAATTCCCCCCTGGGAACAAAGGCGATAATCGGTTCTACGCCATCATCTCCGGAAACAATGACAAAACCTTCAGGTTCAAGCTCCACCACATGGTAGAGCGGTTCCCCCAGATCATCATTGAATGTTACAACATCTCTAATTTCCGTGCCCATCCGAGCACTGAGTGGGGTCTGATTTTGAAAGAGCCAATAGTTGACGACTCTGCGCACCTGTTCATCAGAAGTTGATAAGGCTAATGCCATCACAGGAAAAAACAGTGTGATCAACAAACAAAAAGTTGCGGCCCAATTGAGCTGTATGCCACAAAATCCAATTCCAGTTTTTTTTCTCTGCATTGAAACTCTTCTCCCTCTGAACTGTTGGTATGCAGTTACAATGAACTCTTCTGCACTTCTCATTAAAGCAATAAAAAAGGTCTTCACTTTGTTATACTTTACTGGTATCACACCAATAAAGAAAAAACAAATGAGACCTTATGAAAATACATGTGTACAAAATAACACAGTGCAGTTCAAGCCCAGGGAAGAAAAAAACCCTCTGATGATTTCACCGAAGTAATCAATCAAGACATTAGCCTGCCACACCTCAACCAACACCTTATAAGCACAGTGAATTATTCGATGAACCATCAAATTCGAGAAGTACTGTCCCTACTGTTACTAGCCCTCTGTTTCCTGCCCCTAAAAGCCCATTCTTTAGATATCATGCTTCCACAGGTATATTCGGATGACATTGATGTGACTGGCTGGTTAATGAGTGAGAAGCTGGATGGAGTTCGTGGATATTGGAATGGCAAGCAACTTTTTTCTAAGAATGGTCACCCCCTGTACCCACCGCCAGAATTCACCCGGAACTTTCCACCCTTTCCACTGGAAGGAGAACTCTGGGGTGGGCGCGAAACATTTTTAGAAACGGTCTCCACTGTAAGGAAACAAAAGGCTCATACGGGCTGGCTTAAACTGCAATTTGCAATATTTGATGCCCCTCAAGTAACTGGAGGTTTTACCGGGCGAATGCAAATTGTAAAAGAATGGTTTCAGCAAAACCCAAGCAAATTCATCATTATCATTCCTCAAACCATTATTAAAAACAACGGACAGCTCCAGGCAGAATTACAACGAATCGAAACCCTGGGTGGTGAAGGCCTCATTGTCAGAAAGGCAGAAACACTCTATACAAAAGGCCGCAGCTCTGAAATTTTGAAAGTAAAAAGCTTCTTCGACGAAGAAGCCGTAGTCATTAGTCATTTAAAAGGAAAAGGAAAGCACAGTAGCCGGCTTGGTTCACTGCTGGTTGAATTGTCAGACAAAACACAGTTTAAAATAGGAAGCGGCTTCAGTAATACTGAACGGGAAAACCCACCAGCAATCGGCTCAACTATAACCTTTAAATATTACGGTTTCTATCCATCCGGCATCCCCAAGTTCCCTTCTTTTTTGCGAATCAGAACAGACATTTCCTTGTAACTTCGAACAATAGATCCTAATCAATCCCTAAGATGATCTGATTCTGCGAAAGAAACAGGTCCGCAATGTACGATACTCCGAGGGGTACTGAATTGAATCCGGGCTTTCTTCCTGTTTACCAGGGAGAACGAATTACCCCTCTCTTTTATTTGAACAATAACCATTCTTAGGCATAGCATTTTTTTTGTTTCGTGCTAATGTTGTATTGCTGATCAGCCAACATCCTTCCGTTGGCGATCAGTTTTCAAAAGATTGACAGCAATGTAAATTGCTATAATACGAAAAAATCAATTTGTAAAAAAGGAGAAAAATGAAGTTGCTAAAGAAGATTTCTTTGTTTATTGCCGCTATGTCCATCGCAGGAGCGTTCTCTGTGGCAAGTGCGGACCAGCTCGACAATGTCATAAAAAAGGGTGTGTTAAACTGCGGCGTGGTCCTCGATTTCCCAC
>JAOZKX010000169.1 GCA_029935135.1 Desulfocapsa sp. | reverse complement strand
GTGACTCAGCGTCAATCCCATCTTCCGGATACATACTGATGCCACCACTGACGGCAATCTGGCGTCGAATTCTCTTGTTTGCAGCATCCAGCTGGATGGGCCGTTCAAGTTCGGCGGCAACTTTTTTCAGGACTCCTTCAGCCTCGGTGCGGCTGCTTGTCGTGAAGAGTATGATAAACTCATCGCCACCCATTCTGGCCACGGTATCATTGTTTCTGAGCACTCTGGTCAGACGTCTGGAAACCTCTTGTAAAACCTTGTCGCCAGCCTTGTGACCAAGGGTGTCGTTAATTATTTTAAAGCGGTCAAGGTCAAGATAGAGGAGAGCAAATTGTGTCTGGTTCCGTTTTGCCCTGGCAAGTGCCTGTGAGAGTCGGTCATATAACAGATTTCTATTGGGCAGGCCGGTGAGGGAATCACGGGTGGCCATATGTCGCAATTTTTTCTCTGCCATTCGCTTTTTGCCGCTTTGTGCGGCGGCTCTCCAGCAGACATAGCCTATAATAAAGGCAAGAAAAATATTGATATAAATATACTGTGCCAGATAGGGGTGTTGATAATGTAGTAACTCTCTTTTGGAGACAAAGGAGATCAGTTTCCACCAGTAGTGATCGTTATTGCTGAATTGTGTAGTTGGATGGAATGTCTGCTCGGAGCCATTGCTTGATTTTGCCTCCCCGCTCAAGGGAAGAATGGTTGTAAATGTATAAATGCCCTGATTGGTAAAAAACTGTCCATTATTTTGATGTTGTATATATTCCCATGCTTCCCTGTCAGTGCTGCCAAGGGTGCATTCGGATTTTTCAGGAAACATAAAGCCCCAGTCGTTTCCCGGGTTGTCTGAACGCAGCCAGTACCCCTTGTTATTGAGGAGCATAATCTCCCCGGCACTGACAGCTGACAATTCATCAAGATTGTTTGTGATTTCATGCCCTTTATAGTTAATGAGAAGTACACCATCGCGTATGTTTTGTTGGTTGAAAACAGGCATTCCAAGTCGCAGCATGGGTTTGTGGGGTTCCTCCACAGCTCCATGCTCCACATTTAAGTCCATCGGTGATACAAAAAGTTCTTCTTTGTCTAAGGCAATGGTGTCAGAAAAGTAGTAGCGCCTGCCCTTGTTCTGCAGTTGATTTTCGGGAACGATTATGGATTCATCAGTTCTTCTATTCACTCGCACCAGTTCCATTCCGCTTTGGTCAAAGAGGCGAATCTGGTCATATACCTTTTTGAAACGGGAAAAAGTGTAAAACTCGTTGGTAGTATTTTTAAGTAAATCGTCCGGGGGGAAGGATTTTTTGTGGTGGTGGAGGTGCGCCACTAAAACCTGGAGGTCAGAGATAACAGCATGCATCATATGATGAATGACCTTCTCTTGCTGCTGGACAATAAAGGCTTCCTGCTGCCGAAATACGGCCCGGCGTACTTTGTTGGCGTAAAAATAGAAGGCGATACTGATTGCTATGGCAAGAATGATGGTCGGTACAAAAAAAACCAGAAATTCTTTGATTGTTTCCGGGGAGTTTTTTTGGGAGGAAGGGGAGGTCATTGTTCCGTCTTTACAGGCCGTCAGGAGAAGAGGAGAGAAAAATGTACTTTTAAGAACATTAAATCATAATTGTTCTCATTTAGTAAGCATTTCCTGCAAAAAAAAAGGCAGGGTCAGTTATGACCCTGCCTTTAACAGTTGTGTGATCGTGTTGTGGAAGTGTTATTTTTTCTTTCTTCTCAGGCGAGAACCGACCAGGCTGGCGATACCGGTACCAAAGAGAAGCATGGTGGCAGGCTCTGGAACTGGAGCGGCTGTGTGTTCAAGGTCATCGTTTCCGCAGCCCATGGTCCAAGCTACAGCAATATCTCCACCTGTATATAAGCTTAACAAGGAGAGATCCAGCATACCTTCCAATACATACGATGTGCTATCTTCACCACTTCTGTGGCTTACAGAATAATCACCGAATCCAAATGCCCTATCATGTGTCCAAGTGGCAAGAATATCTGTGTCTGTATATACTGCACTCCAGGGACCTGCATCTGTGAAGTGAGGCATGGCCCAGACGGCTGCAGTCATATCCACCAGTGTATAACTTACTGAAGTCCCATCGATGGAAAAATCAATGGCATACTCATAATCAGTATCACCATCAACATTTAAGGCAAAATCACCCGGTAGCCAGGTGTCACTCGGTGGATCGGCAAAGTTATATCCAGCCTGAATCCCAAAGAAGAGTGTGCTGGAATCAAATGTTACACCAATATGCTCGATATCGTAGTCCTGTCCACCCCATCCCAGACCGACACGCCCGTTATCGGCAACACGGTCGTCAGATGTATGGGATCCAGCCCACTCAGTATCCCTGTCAAAGATACCGTCAACGACCACTGTGGCACCAGCCATTTGACAGCTGACGAGAGTGAATAAAAGAGCTGCGCTTCCCTGGATCATGTTTTTCTTAGAAATTGAGATCATTTTGGCCTCCGTGAGAAAAAAATTATATATCCAACTAAAGCTGTATTCTTTCGTTGATGATGTTTAATTATAGGCATGGGAAATATTATTACATCGGTATATATACCCATTTTGCATTATTTTTATAAAAAAGTTGACTAGGAGCAGTGAAATCACTTTGCCTTTATAATTATCGAGGCAATTTAAACTCTCTTACCAGCGAGTTCTTCTTTTCCTTTGCCCTTTCCATGGATTCCCTTTACTTTGCAATTATGAAACAGGATAAAAATAAAAAGTATAATCTCACTGCCAGTTGTGCTGCCGGATTGGAGCAGCTGCTCAGTGACGAAATAGAGAGAGCAGGTGGTACAGATATAGAGCAGGCCAAAGGGCTGGTTACCTGGCAGGGTACACTGGAGGCCGCCTATCGCTGCTGTCTTTGGTCCCGATACGGGTCCCGTATTTTTCTAACTCTGGCGACTTTTCCCGCTCCGGATGAAGATGCTCTCTATCAGGGGGCTCTGCAACTGGACTGGTCACAGCTTATGCATCTGAAAAATACATTTGCGGTGGATTGCAGTCTCAGCAGTTCGGCTATTACCCACAGTCGTTTTGCCGCACTTCGAGTGAAGGATGCCCTGGTGGATCAGTTTCGGGATCGCTATGGAGAACGACCCAGTGTGTCCGTGGAGCGTCCGGATATTCGGATCCGTCTCTATATCTATCAGGACCAGGCAACCATTGCCCTGGATCTGTCCGGCGAAAGCCTGCATCGGCGCGGCTATCGTTCCGATGGCGGCGGGGTGGCTCCCTTAAAGGAAAGTCTGGCGGCGGCCATTGTCAGTCTGTCTGGCTGGTCAGCTGATGGCCCTGCAGAGACCATGCTCCTTGATCCCATGTGCGGGTCCGGTACATTGCTTATCGAGGCTGCCCTGATCTATGGTGATGTGGCCCCCGGTCTTTCCCGTCCCCATTTTGGTTTTGTCGGCTGGAAAGAGCATGATGCCGCCCTCTGGCAGGGCCTTATTGATGAAGCGGTTGAACGGGAAGAACGGGGGCTTGAGAAAAAATGGCCGCAGATCCTTGGCTATGATGCGGATCCACGGGCTGTTGCGCTGGCCAGAAAAAACATTGAAAAGGCTGGACTTGATGATCGAATAGTCGTGAAGCAGGGACAGCTTGCCCATCTGCGTCGTCCTGTGGCCAGGGGCTTGCTGGTAACCAATCCACCCTATGGCGAACGGTTGGCCGAAATTGATGAGGCGGAACAACTGCATCGCGCCCTGGGGCGAATCTGCAAAGAGGAACTGGTCGGCTGGAACCTTGGTATCTTTACCTCCAATCCCGAGTTCGGTGATCGTATGGGAATCCGATGGGATGCCAGCCATCGCCTGTACAATGGCCCTATTAACTGCCGTCTGTTCTGTGGTGAGGTGCAAGCCACCGAAGAACAGGACTTTCAGTGGCAGATGGTGAGTGAGCAGGCCCCGGCAGAAGGTGTGGAGTTTGCCAACAGGTTGAAAAAGAATGCAAAAAAAATGCTTAAATGGGCACGAAAGAATGGCGCTCGTTGCTTTCGTATCTATGACAGGGATCTGCCCGACTATAATGTCTCCGTTGATATGTATGAAAAATGGATAGTGGTCACTGAGTTTGCCGCACCATCGACCATTGATGAACAAAAGGCAACGGAACGCTTTCACCAGAGTCTTTTCCAGGTGCGTCATCTTTTTGGGGTACGCAGGGATCGGGTTTTCCTGAAAACCAGACGCCGGCAGAAGGGAAAGGCTCAGTATCAGAAACAGGCAAGTCGAAAGAAGATGCATGTGGTGCGGGAGGGCGACTGTTTTCTCCTGGTCAATTTTTTTGATTATCTTGATACCGGTCTCTTTCTTGATCATCGTACAATTCGTCTGCGTATCGCTAAAGAGATCAGCGGTAAACGATTCTTAAATCTTTTTGGCTATACCGGCTCGGCCTCCGTGCATGCGGCGGTGGGCGGGGCGGTTTCCACCACCACGGTGGATCTTTCTACGACCTATCTGGACTGGGCACGAATGAATCTGGCCCTGAATGGTTTTGGCGGCCTGGCCCATGAAACGGTGAGGGCAGATTGTATGCAGTGGCTGCAGGAGGCCAGGGGGGAATATGATATGATCTTTGTCGATCCGCCCACCTTCTCCAATACCAAAAAGGAGCGCCGTGTCTTTGATGTCCAGGAGGACCACAGGAAGTTGATTGAACAGGCCATGAACCGTCTGGCTGTGGATGGGGTTTTGATTTTTTCAACCAACTTCAGAAGATTCAAGATGGATGAATCCATTGAGAAATATTATGCGCTGCGCAATATCAGCCGTGATTCCATCCCCAATGATTTTGCCAGGAACAAAAAAATCCATCAGTGCTGGGAAATAAGGAAGAAATAACATGGTAGAGGAACAGAACCCGCAGGAAATCCGGAAACGAATGGCAGCCAAAGAAACATGTGTGGTGAATATTGTCGCCGCCTGGTGTCCCGATTGTACTGAGCGCCAGCAGCCGAATTTCCCAGGATTTGTGGAGAAAATGGAGGCAGCCGGTGTCACGGTCTATCAATGTATGGTGCAGGAGGAAAAACTCGTCTTTCTTTCTCCTGATCATGAAATGTTGACCGCTGACTTTGGAGGTCATGGCTATCCGCGCACCGTCCTTCTCCTCAATGGAGAGATGGCGGATTCAAGAGTAGAGGTGATGGATGCTCTGGCGCTGGGGATGCTGGCCGATGCGTTTTGCTCCCGGGTGCAGGCCGGTTGAGGTGAGCTTATTTGTCGTTCTTTGGAGGAAATTTTAATAATTTCCCCTTTTTCTTTACCGGCACCGTTCCGCATTTGGGGCAGTTTTTACAGCCGCTGCTGAGCATGGACTGGATATGTTTTAGAAGGATGGTGCGGCAGTCCGGGCAGAGTTGCATGATGATTTCCTGATACACATCATTGAGCAGTTCTGTTTCGTCTTTACCGCTGATCTCGGAGAGTGCCTGGGCAATGAGCTTGTCCGGGTGTTTGAGATTGGGGATGGTGGAATCTTTACCGGCTACCATTTCTGTACGGCAGTGATAAAACAGTTCTCCATCCGGCATCTCTATGCCGCATGAATCACAG
>JAOZKX010000168.1 GCA_029935135.1 Desulfocapsa sp. | reverse complement strand
GGCACTTGCTGTTTTTTCTTATCAGTTAGACTGGGAAAGGGCCAGAAGGACGGTCTGGAGATTTTGTTCTCTGCTGAGCTGCAGTTTTTTACGGATGGAGGAGCGATGCCCATCCACGGTTCGAGTGGCACAGTCCATGGTAACGGCGATTTCTTTTGTGCTCTTGCCCAGTTTTAACAGGTTGGCAATTTTAATCTCTGCGGGAGTTAACTGTTGCTCACGACTGATCAGGCTCAGGTTGATATCGGAGGAGAGATCTTGAATTGTTGCCTCAATGGTTTCTATCAGGCTGGTTTGCCGAACGCTGGTGGCAGTCTCCTTTAAATCAGCAAGCATGGGTAGAATCAGCTTATTAAAATTGGCAGAAAAACGATTTTCAAGGGCACTCTTTTCCTTATCAAGGGCAGTGAGCAGCGAACGCAGTCCAGCATTCATCTCCTGCAGCTCTGCTGTTTTCTGATTGACAACTTTTTCCAGAATCCGGTTATTTTTCTTTAGCACCTGGCCGGCTTTTTTTACCTCGGTAATATCTCTAAAAAACCAAATCCTGCCAAAATGTTCTCCCTGGCCATTACGGATTGGGGCCGAATGGCGATACAGGACCCTGCCATCCTTGAGCTTCAGTATATCCTGGCTTTTTTCAGAGGGATGCTGCATAAGATATTCGATTTTACGCAGAAAATGCTCAGGTTCTGTTAACTGTTCGAGGACGGAGGCAACACTTTTACGGTCATCTTTGGCGAGAAGAATTTCCTCTGCAATGGACCACAGATCGGCAAACTGCTGGTTAAAGGAAACCATCTGCCAGTCAGCATCAACGATCAATACGCCATCCAGAGTCGTCTCCATATAACTCTGGAGAATAAACGAGGAGAAATCATCGGGCAAATCATCTCGAAATGATATCCAGGTGGAAGCAGTGGAGTTTGAACTGTGAGAGGGTTTGCCCATACAACATCCTTACAGCAGGGGATTTGCTTATTCGTAGGAGTCCCGCCCCCGCGGGCGATCAATGATTGCGTCGAGCACCCTTCACAATCGTCCGCAGGGGCGGAACTCCTACAACTTATCAGTATTTCAGCCTTTCATTGATTAGCCGCCACATACTCAATCATCTGATCCGGGGTAACAATGGGGCCAATGGTTTCGCGGAGGGCTGCCAGATCGCGATGCCAGGTATCCAGGACATGAAAGAATTCATCAGCCATGCCTTTTTCTTTGGCAAACTCATTGATTGACATATCCACCCGTTTGATCAGGTTCTCGGTGTAGAGGGAGAACTGTTTTGTATATATCTCTTTTTCATACTCTTTATCAATGATGTCTTTAAACAGTTTTTTCAAATCCTGATACTTTGGGATACGACCAATAGGGGTCCAGATACTCTCCACCTTGCCCTGGTGCATCAGGGCCATAATCCGCATCCATACCCTGGTGTCTCGTTTTTCACCGATAAGACCGTCACTCTCTCCGGGGGCCAACACCCCTCGTCCGCTCTTATGCAACCAGTAATTCACCTGGAAGCCGGATGGCAGATTTTCTTTTTTGATATCAGGATTCTCGCCAAAGGCCTTGTAATGGTTGATATAGTGGGCCAGGGGAGCCGGGAAAAAGGCCTCATTGGCAAAGGGAGATCTTTTTTCACTGCCATCCGCCCCGATTTCTGTGGCCGTGGTGGCCGAACGAATGATAGCACCATGGACAACACTGTTCATCCAATCGTGGGCCATAACAATGGTGGGCATGGTGGTATAGTCACGACCACCAAAGAGGAGCCCGCTCAGCTTCACCCCTTCGGGGTTTTCCGTGGCCGGATCATAGTTCTCCAGATTATCCAGGGAAATGGTAAAGCGGGCATTTTTGTGTGATGCCGGTTTTGCCGATTTTGCTGACCATTCCCCCTCAAAATTTTTCCCCTTTTCCGGCAGGGCCTCTCCCATACCACTCCAATAGGGCTGCTTATTGGCCAGTAGCAAATTGGAAAAGATCACTTCATTCTGCTCGCCTGTCAAAACGGCCATGGTCTCCGGATCGTCGTCCCGGTTGACCCCTTCGATGATCCCAAACATGCCCCGTTCCGGATTCACTGCCCGTACCTCGCCACTCTCCGGGTCGACAAAGAGTTTGGCAAGATCATCCCCCACAAGGTGTGTTCCGGTCATGGCCGTACCGGTTTTGCCACACCCCGAAGGGTAGGCTCCACCAAAATAGATCACCTCATCCTCCATGGCAAAGCCGGCGATAAACATATGTTCATCCAGCCGCTGGCCAAAGTAATTGCGGATATTATTCATATTGGCAAAGCGGTGGTTGATTTTTTTTGGCGCAATTGAGTTACCAGCATACTGGTTATTACTGCTGTAGGAGCGAAAGCGCTCCACATCCATATAGATTCGCCGTTCGGAAAGATTGGCGGAGACATTGGTCTCAGTCAGTTTACCGGCACTGTGATAGTTAATGAACATATAGCCCTTTTCGGCAATATCTCTGGAAAAATCCTCGGGCCCCATCATCCTGTAAAGCATAAACTCACTATGAATAACATAGTATGAATCCGTGACCTGCAGGGTCGGATCGGCCACAGAACTGCCGATGGGCCCCCGAGAGATAAAAGAGATGATCATCTCCTTTGCCTGCATAATATCGGTTATAATATTACGGGCCTCCACCACACCGGCCCGATGCTCTAATTTTTTCTGCAGAGAGCTTATTTCCGTATCCGCATAGGCCAGATATTTGGTATTGGCTGTATCCCTGCCCTGATCACCCGGCCCATCAAAATGGCAGGTGTGGTTTTTGCTGACCAGCTGCAGCTCTTCACCAGCCTCAAGGGCCTTCTGCCGGATGTAAGCCATATCCTCAGCTGATCCATTGTTGATAAAGATCGAGGCCGGACTCATACGGGTGGAGCCGTTATAGATTGGCTCTATCACCTCCGGACTGCAGGCCATCAACTTTTGCCCATTCGCCTCATCCATCAGGCTGAGAAGATAAGTCCTCATCATTTCCAGACGCGATATATTTACTGTCCTGGTATCGTCTGCTGCGTTGTTTTCATTCATAAAAAACCCGTTATTGTATAAAAAGAAAACCTACCTCTCCCCCCCCATAACCAATAAGCAACTGACTGATTATTCGCTAAAAACATGCTAAGCTCAGCTGCAGTCTTCAGAATAGACGATTCTCTTTCTTTCTGCAAGTTGAGGGGAAAATGATATACATTGACAGAAACCTGGAGAAGACATAAAAGAAAAGATCATCATTGTACAAAATCAGGACAGCCCTCAACTCTCACACCGGTGATAAACGATAGGCCGGTATAAAAGGACTTTTTATGTCAGATACGATAAATACTACTCTGGGAACCACCGATGTAGTGTGGGATCTCGATGCCCTCTACGACTCCATGGAGGATGAGTTGTTGCAGGACGATCTGGACCTGTGTACCCAGGAGGCGGAACTGATCAAGGAAGAGTGTGCAGGAAAACTTGCCGGGCTCGAACCAGCATTCTTTGCCAGAAGCATTCGTCGCCTTGAACGCATTGAGGTCAACCTGGGCCGTATAGACACCTACGCCTTTCTCCTTTTTGTGACCCAGGTGAAAAACAGTGCGGCCGGTGCATTTATGCAGAAGGCCAAAGAAGAGGCCAGCCGTATCAATCGGGAACTGGTCTTTTTTGAACTGGAATGGGCCAAGATGGATCAGGAATCGGCCGACCGATTTCTGCAGGCAGACGAGGTCGCTCCCTATCGCCACTATCTCACCAATATTCGACGCTACGCCGACCATCTCCTCTCCCGCACAGAAGAACAGCTACTTGTGGTACTCTCCCCTGTGGGCAATGAGTCCTGGCTGACCCTTTTTGAAAAACTCATGGGCCATCTGGAATTTGGTGAGACAAAACGAAGTGAAGAAGAAGTCCTTTCCGACCTGTACAATGCGGAGCGGGCTGTGCGTAAAAATGCTGCCCTGGAACTGACCGAAGGTCTTGGCAGTCAGCTCCATATCCTCACCCATATCTTTAATACCATCCTGGCAGAGAAGATGATTACTGATCGCCTGCGCAGCTATCCCGGCTGGATTAGTGCCCGTAATCTCTCCAATGAGCTGGATGACCAGACCGTTACTGCACTGGTGAACAGCTGCACCAAGCGGTATGACATTGTGCAGCGCTACTATGGGCTGAAAAAAGAACTGCTGGGACTGGAGGAGATCTACGATTATGACCGTTATGCCCCTCTGCCCACACTCCCTGAACAACAGGTCTCCTGGCAGGAGTGCAGGAAGATGGTACTGGAAGGATTTCGCAGCTTCTCCCCCCAGATGGCAGATATTGCCACCCTCTTTTTTGAGGAAAACTGGATACATGCCCCCCTGCTGGAAGGAAAGCGGGGCGGAGCCTTTGCCCATCCGGCTGTCCCCGATGCCCATCCCTATATCCTAGTGAACTACACCGGAAATATCCGCGATGTGTCAACGGTTGCCCATGAACTTGGGCACGGCATCCATCAGTACCTGGCAAAGGAGAAAGGATACTTTAACTCCGACACTCCCCTGGTACTGGCTGAAACCGCTTCGGTCTTTGCAGAGCTCCTGATCTTTCATAAGCAGCTTGAAACAATTGAGAACCCTGAACAGCGCCGGGCCTTTACCTGCCAGAAACTGGAATCTATCTTTGCCACGGTCTTCCGCCAGATATCCATGAATCGTTTTGAGGATATGATCCATACCAGCCGACGCGACCAGGGAGAACTTGGAGACGAGGAACTCTCCCGACTGTGGATGAAGAGTCAGGAGGAGATGTTTGCCGACTCTGTCACCCTCAGCGATCACTATAAAATATGGTGGTCCTATATTCCCCATTTTCTGCACAGTCCCGGCTATGTTTACTCCTATGCCTTCGGTGAATTGCTGGTCCTCTCTTTGTACCGCATCTATCAGGAGGAAGGGGAGAAATTTATACCAAAATATATACAGCTCTTATCAGAGGGTGGCAGTCAGTCACCCTATGACCTGCTTGCGCCTTTTAATATTGATCTGAAAAGCCCGGCATTCTGGCAGGGTGGCCTGCAGGTTATTGATGATATGCTGAGCAGCGTGGAGTAAAACTGAACGACAAAAGCGTCGTAGATACAACAGATAAGGATAGAATATGAGTGATGAAATCGGAGAAAAACTTGTACAGGCATTAAAGATGCCTGATGAATCGGCAAGCCAGGAAAGTTTTGCCCGCGCCATGGAACTAACCAAGGCCTATGCCAGTTCCGGATCGGCCACCCATTTCAGCGCCGTGGCCAGACTGTTTTATGATCTCTTTGAAATGTTTGAGACTGGAAAAGACCCACGACAGTAAAGCAATACCTGCAACAACCCAATAGGTTAGTGCTGAAGGCAAACAAATCATACCCTGTAAACGACAGGTAGATTTGTTTGCCTGATCGTAAATCAGCCGCGGAGCCCCATATCCTGGAGGTGCACCTGAATTTCAGACATAAACAGTAACATTATAATTCCTGATTACCATTAAAACTCAAGTAACTGCTAAGTTGAACTGTAGGAGCTCGCCCCCGCGAGCGATTTTCCAGGTTTGGCAACATGTTTATT
>JAOZKX010000167.1 GCA_029935135.1 Desulfocapsa sp. | reverse complement strand
GTGAAAAGGTGTCTCGCACATCAACAACCTGAAGGCCTTCATGAAAATCGGCGATATAGGCATATCCCCCTGCTATTGCGACCCCATGGGCCTCTCCGGGGAGAGGGACACTGCCAAGATCCTGCGGGTTCAGGGGATCCCTGACATCAATAATTTGAAGGCCGCCGCTGTTAGCGGCGACATAGGCAAATCCATCTGCTATCGCAACATCCAGAGCCATGGCAAAGTCTGACTCAGATTCTTTGACGGGAATCCCAATGACGGCATGGGGAGCAGCAGGATCGGAAATATCAATCACCTGGAGACCGGAATTTCCGTCAGCAACATAGGCAAAGGAACCTTCCACACTGACAGCCTGTGCTTCTCCCGGTGTATCTGCTGCACCAATGATCTTCGCAGCGGAGGGGTTACTGATATCTACAACCTGAAGACCGGAAAGATAATCGGCAACATAGGCAATATTTCCCGCAATAGCCAGGCTATAAGAGGCGCCCGGTGTATCGACGGAATCAAGAACCAGGGCCTTGTTGATTAAATCGAAGCTCAGCCATGCCCTGGTCGAGGTGGAAAATCCCGCCCCCCGGATGCTGAAATCGCTGTCCTGGTCAACCAGAGCCAAGCGCGGTGAGACTGTCAAGCCTAAAGGCATACTAAAATCAACCTGTGTCTGGCCCTCGCTTACTGTCACATCGGAATGGGCCTGGCTGACATACCCTGGAAGGGAGGCTGTAACTGTGTGGGTGCCGCTCGCCACTATCTGCTCAAAGCTTCCCTGAGAGTCGCTCTGCACGCTGACTGCACCACTGGTAGTAATCCAGACCCCTTGAAGAGGGCTACCCTGTTCATCGGTGACAATTCCGGCAATGGAGGCAACAACGGGTGAGACAGAGAGTAAACAGAAGAACAGTGCCAAACAGGTTATCAGCCAATTCTCTGCAGACAGTGTACTCTTCATAGTCGCTATCCTCTTGTATTTGTCGGATAAAGTGGCAGACTCGCAAGATACAACCCAAAAACACCACCCTTCATTATACAAACAAGTCAGTGCTCCGTCAACAACCCAAGAAATACAATCGACATTTCAACAAGTTAAAAAAATGCTGCGGAGGCACTGGAATCAGGACGAGAGCGGCTGGGAACCCATCAAGCGCTCATAGGGCAGCTGTGAAAATAACAAAGCGACATACGCTTGGCTCAACCCTGCCCAGTGTGTAGAACGACCCGGCATTGTCCAGCATGTATTCTACCGCACTTATGCATTCTGCCTGGAACAGTTGGAAGGCGGCAACAAACGGACCATCACTACAAAACAGGAAGAACATGATATAGTAACATTTTTTCGTTTTTCCGGGAGTTGTAACCAGCCCCTCAACGAGATTCTTTTGGCTGTAGTGGGAAAACGGGGCGGAAAGCTTGCAATAACTTCCGATAAAGCAGATACTGTTGAAATAAAATTAACAATTTCTTCGTTGGCTGTTGCCACACCCGTATAGACTCATGTTTGAAGGTCTATTGAGCACTGATTGTCACCAGCAAGCAGAAATGATATCCTGATTACCATCAAAACTCAGGTAACTGCTAAATCGAAATGTAGGAGCTCGCCCCTGCGAGCGATCTTCCAGGTTTGGCAACATATTTATTCGCTCGCAGGGGCGAGCTCCTACAGCACTATGCAACAAAGCTGAGCTTGAGGGGTAATCAAGAATGATATTGCACGAAATGGTGAATGGATGATTGTCGCTGCTATACTGAAAAAGCTCAAGAACGCCTGTACTGATTTACTTCCCATTGTTCTGGTCATTGCTTTTTTTCAAATCATAGTCATACGCCAGCCCTTGCCCCAGATTGGAGAAGTCCTCTTTGGCACCCTTCTTATCGTGCTGGGGCTCAGTCTCTTTATTCAAGGCCTGGAGATGGGCTTATTCCCCATTGGTGAAGCCATGGCTCAGGCTCTGGCTAGAAAGGGAAGTCTTTTCTGGCTTCTCATTTTTTCTTTTTCCCTTGGCTTTTCAACCACTGTTGCCGAACCTGCCCTTATTGCTGTGGCTGCAAAAGCTGCAGACATTGCCGGTCGGGGAGCACTGATTGATCCAAGCCCTGAATCCCTTAAGAGCTATGCCTTTGGGCTTCGCATGTCCGTTGCCTTCTCTGTTGGGCTGGCAATCCTGATAGGAGTCTTGCGTATCCTTCGCGGCTGGCCCATCCATTATTTGATTATCGGTGGCTATGTACTGGTAATGCTTATGACCACCATTGCCCCCAAAGAGATTATAGGCATTGCCTACGATGCCGGCGGGGTAACCACTTCCACCATCACGGTCCCTCTTGTTGCTGCCCTGGGAGTGGGGCTTGCATCAACGATTCGTGGCAGAAGCCCCCTGACAGATGGTTTTGGCCTTATTGCCTTTGCCTCTCTTCTTCCCATGATCTTTGTTATGGGATATGGACTGCTCATCTTTAAATAATAAAAACAACGGATCCTGTGGAATTTATTAAAGACTTCAGTGTAATATTTTTTGCTACCTGCAGAGATGTAACACCCATCGTTTTACTTATTGCGGTGTTTCAGCTTCTGGTGCTGCGACAAAAAATCCCCCATTTAAAACGCGTCGTAATTGGTGGTGTCTATGTTGTCCTGGGCCTTGCCCTCTTTCTAGCCGGATTGGAAAAAGCACTGTTTCCTCTGGGTAAAATTATGGCGACCCAGTTGTCTGATCCCGCCTTTATTTATGGGACAGCAGACAAGATCCTCACCCATGCGGACTGGACGGCATATGGATGGATCTATCTTTTTGCTGCCATGATAGGTTTTGCAACAACCATTGCCGAACCTTCTCTTATTGCTGTAGCCTATAAGGCCAACGAAGTATCTGCCGGAACAATTTCCACCTGGGGATTACGAATCACAGTAGCCATTGGGGTCGCCTTTGGCATAAGTCTTGGAACCTTTCGTATCGTCAGTGGCACCCCATTGTATTTGTATATTCTTGTGGGCTATCTCATTGTTATTGTGCAGACCATCTTTGCCCCTAAAAGCATTGTAGCCCTGGCCTATGATTCGGGTGGAGTTACAACTTCCACAGTGACCGTACCTCTTGTAGCGGCACTGGGTCTGGGACTGGCCAGCACAGTACCGGGAAGGAACCCAGCCCTTGATGGCTTTGGCCTTATTGCCTTTGCCAGTCTTTTTCCAATTATTGCAGTGATGGGATATGCACAACTGATGGAATGGAAAACAAAACGAAGAAAAAAATAATGGAGATACACAATGCGTTTTAAACTTATTTTGTCCTCGGTAAAACCCGGTATCACAGATGACATTGTCGATGCAGCAAAGGCGGCAGGGGCGACCGGGGCCACAATCATTCCAGCCAGGGGAACGGGTATCCGTGAGGCGAAGAGTTTTTTTGGTCTTTCCCTCGAAGCACAGACAGATATCATTATGCTTCTCATCGAGGAACATTGTGTTGATGAAATCCTTGCTGCAATAAAGGAAGCCGGGAAATTTCATGAACCTGGGACAGGAATAGCCTTTGTCGTTCCAATTGAAAATGTCATTGGACTGGAAAGCCAAATGGAGAAATTTAAAGAAGAAGTTCGGGAAAGTTATTTTTAAGGACGGGACTTATTTTCTTGTTTTTCATTGGAGAAAATACTTTCGTTAAGTGAGTGATTTATATTTTGAATAATGGAGAAGATTGTGGCAGATGACAACAAGACAATAATACGGGCAAAAGATGTACTGGAAAAGAGTTTTGTGTTCATTGACGGCATGGCCACAGCTCAGGAAGCTGCAGCCAAAATGCGCTCTGAAAGAAGCAGATGCCTGCTTGTCCAGAAACGACATGACGATGATGCCTGGGGCATAGTGGTCATTCAGGACTTCATAAAAGGAGTGCTGGTTGCCGGTCGTTCTCCGGCTGAAGTCAATGTTTATGAAATCATGACCAAACCCGTTATCACCGTACCGGCAGACATGGATATCCGTTATGTTGCCCGCCTGCTATACCATGCCGGTATCCGTAGAGCCCCGGTGGAGGAAAAGGGAGAGCTTATTGGTGTCATTTCCTTGTCTTCCCTGATTCTCGACAATGAACTTTTTTAATATCCTTCAACAATGCTGAAAAATGAGTAAAAGTGATATACCAATCCCAACCTGTATGACCTGTAAAGAGCCGGGAACTGATGAGTTTACCAAGGGAGACACATTCTACCGCTGTCGGAACTGCGGTACTGAGATGCGCTATATGCCTGCTGGAGAGCTGCTGCACTCCGGCGGCAGCAACTCATTTACCTAACTCCTTAATTGCTGCCACTGTCTGTCTGTCGAGGTTTTCGCCTCGCTGCTGGAGAAACTCACAGACAGATGCTATCTTATCATCATCTTTTCCCTGCAGCAGGTTGCCTTTTGCTGAAATGTGGTCAGGCATCACCCGGACAACCGTACATGCTGACAAGGCCGGCATTTCTGCCGTCACCGGTAAAAACTTAGCACCGGGTTCGTGACTTCTGGTCAGCGCATTTAACACCTCAGCTTTTTCTTCTCTCCCGGTAACGATTGCGGCCTTGCCGCGTATAACTACACACTGGTACAACTGTGTTAACTTACATGGATTTTCCCCGCCACTGGAGGAGAAACCCAAGTATGCAAGTGGGATATCCACTTCAAAACAGACCTTTGCCCTGCGCTTGATATTGTCCAGCTTTTCTCCTGCAGGAGCACTGTGAAAATAGATAGCATCCCGAAACCACACATAATTCACCGGTGTAACATAGGGAAAATCATCTTCTCCAACAGTTGCCAACCGCCCAACAGTACAACTGCACAGTATCTTTTCTATCTGCTGCCCATCTGTAATTTCACATTGTTTCCGCCGCATATCCATATCTTTCTTCAACGCCTCAGGGCTTCAAGAAGATTCACGGTTGCTTTGCCGTCCGGCGCATTCCCCTGTTGTCGTTGAAATGCTTTAATCCCTTTTTTGGTATTCGTGCCAATCCGGCCATCAACCCCTCCCGAATAAAAGCCCTTTGCACTGAGCAGTTCCTGCAGTTCAAACTTTTCTTCTCCAGAGAGTGCTCCTGCCGGCCGTGGCCAGGACTGCGCCATCCCCTTTTTACCAGCCAGATGCCTGGACAAAAGCCCCACTGCCAAAGCATAAAAATCAGAATTATTATACCGTTTCAAAACGAAAAAGTTATGCATAGCCAGAAAACCGGGTCCACTATCTCCACCAATCATCTTCAGTTCAGCATTTTCCTGTAGCTCTGCAAAGGCCTGCCCCCGGGGGCGAACAAAACCAAGTTTCTGCCACTGGGCCAGGGTTTTCGTTTCCCCTTTAAAACGAACGCCAGCAGCAGGCACCCGAACTTCATAGCCCCACGGTTTTCCTGTACGCCACTTATTCATATGGAGGAGATTCGCAGCAGTAGCCAGGGCATCCGGTATGGATTTCCAGATATCACGCCGCCCGTCCCCATCCATATCGATACCATAGGCAAGATAACTTGTGGGAATAAACTGTGTGTGTCCCATGGCACCGGCCCAGGAACCGGTCAGCTGCTCCATCGATACTTCTCCGGCCTGCGCAATTTCAAGAATGGCAATGAGCA
>JAOZKX010000166.1 GCA_029935135.1 Desulfocapsa sp. | reverse complement strand
AGTTAACCATTCAGGCAGTTCATGCGGCAATGATGATCCACGACATGATTATTGTCGGCGATGGGGATCATTTTGGCGGTGCTGCCTGGGCCAGTCATCCCGATGGTTACGAAGGCGATACAACAGGTATTGCCACCGCCAGGAATCTTGGCAGACGTCTGACTGAAGTTGCCTGTATGATGCAGGTATAATTCCTCTGTAAATAAAAGCAGTGGAATACGAAGCAACACCTTAACAAGGAATAAAAATGCTGCAAATTGGCAAAATAAATAGCCTGCGGATCAAAGCAACACACTCCTATGGTGTTCATCTCGATGCCGAAGAGGCAGATGATATCCTTCTGCCGGCAAAGGATGTTCCCGCTCGCTGTCAGGAGGGTGATGAGCTTGATGTTTTTGTCTATGTGGACAAAGAGGATCACTTGCAGGCCACCACCCAAAGACCCCTGGCAACGGTGGGTGAATTTGCCAGTTTGCAGGTAGTCTCCAATTCAGCAGCAGGTGCTTTTCTGCACTGGGGAATGGAAAATGACCTGCTGGTACCCAAAGGTGAGCAACTGAGACCAATGGTGGAAGGTAACTCCTATGCGGTCTTTCTTTTTCTCAGCAATAAAACAAATCGAATTATTGCCTCTTCAAAACTTGAAAAGTTTTTAAGTTCACTGCCCCCTGCCTACCAGGAAGGGGAAAAAGTTGATCTCCTTATTTTTGCCCAGACAAATTTGGGCTACAGTGCACTTATCAATCGGGCTCATACAGGTATACTTTATAAAAATGAGGTGTTCCAGCCACTGCAGGTAGGGCAGCAGCTGACAGGGTATATAAAACAGATACGCGAGGATCAAAAGATTGACCTGAGCCTGCAGCAATCTGGGTATCAGGGAATGGATGATATTGCCGAAACCATTCTTGGCATCATCCAAAAACATGGCGGCAAGGTTTCCGTTACCGACAAAAGTCCACCCGATGATATCTATGCCCTGTTTGGGGTCAGTAAAAAGGTATTTAAAAAGGCAATCGGTGCCCTTTATAAAAAGAGGATTGTGACCATTGCTGCAGACGGTATTTCATGCAGCAAATGAGTACAGGCCCCATGGGCAGCCCCACTCATCTTCTATATAAACACTCAAACATTTTTGGAATAGAGTCCGATGAAAATCAGTAAAGTTACCCCAGCCCTCTACGGTAAAGCCTCTGCCCTGCTGCGACTGGCATTTCCGGGAAGTCACTATGAAGAACAGCTGGTGGAGGAGTTCCACAACAACGGTACACCTCTCCATGAATGGGTATGTATTCATGCCAACAGGGTTATTGCCTATATCGCATTTTCCAATGCCTACCATGAGGAAACGGTGTGCGGCCTGCACCTGGCACCCCTGGCAGTTAATCCTGACTTTCAAAATCAGGGGGTTGGTTCGGAATTACTTCATTTTGCCCTGCGCCAGGAAGTGATCAGCAAAAGTACTCTTTATGTTTTAGGTAAACCGGATTTTTACAGAAAATTAGGCTTTGAACTCTGTACCAACCCTGTTTGTCCCTTTGATAAGAACAATGCACATTTCCTCAGCCTTCGCAATAACGCCTCTGCTGCATTCACTGTTGGCTATGAAGGCGAGTTTGACGGGTAAACAACTATTTCATAAGGGAGGCTTTGCAATGATGACAGAGTCTCTGGAAGAGAATAATCTTTCTTGATTACCACTCAAGCTCAGCTTTGTTGCATAGTGCTGTAGGAGCTCGCCCCTGCGAGCGCTTGTACCCTTTGTTTGGGTGAATAAACATGTTGCCAAACCTGGAAGATCGCTCGCAGGGGCGAGCTCCTACATTTCAATTTAGCAGTTACCTGAGTTTTGCTGGTAATCAGGTAATCTTTTGTACAGTATAGACGATCAACTGTCCGGGAAAATATCCAGCAGTCGTTCCTCTTTTTTCAGTTCCTGCAAAGGATAGTGCGTTCCACGCCACTCTATTCCCTGATTCTTCAAGGTCATGTATACAGCCTTTATGACAATAAAAACCGTGAGATATGGGGTAAGCAAGGACCATAAAAACAGATTCGAACGAACCTGCATTCCCCGGGCATTGCAAGAAAAGACTGCAAAGCGACACAGCAGTGCGGCGGCAAAAAAGAATCTGGCTGGCCCCTGACTGAAAAGCAGTCCCAATAGAGGAACGATGCTCATAACAACGATCCCCATAAGGCCCAGCACGACAAAACTGAGGCTGTAGCCATAGAGGGCAAATATATTCTTCATCAGCCCATTGACCATTGCCGGGAGCGTTTCATACCAGCGCACCCGGACAAAGGATGTTCCCAGCAGACAATCCTGAGCCAGTCCCGCTCTCTTCACCTTCTTCCCCAGCATAATATCGTCGATGGGATGCATCTGAAAAGACGCATGACCACCCACTTGCCAATAGGCCTCTTTCCTGATCATATTAAAGGCACCAATACCGGCAAATGCACGAGATTGTCCCTTTCTGACATCCCAGGGTCGCAACAGAAGAAAGAGTCCACCCAGCGCATCAACGATCATTGCATTGAGCAACCCTCCCTGGGCAATATTGCGAAAGACCAGAGAGAGATGGTCCAGCTGTTCGGACTGCAGCCAGGTAACACTTCTGGAAAGAGTAGATGGTTCCATCACCACATCGGCATCAGTGAAAAGCAGGATCTCCCCATTCGCTTTTCTGGCACCCCGGTACAGAGCATGATTTTTCCCCAACCAGTCCACCGGGAGTTGTGTAATCTGCTCCAGCAGAAGATCCGGGTATTCCTCCTGCAAGCTCATCAGAACAGTAAAGGTGCTATCGGTTGAGCGATCATCAACAACGATGATTTCCACATTCGGGTAATCCTGCTGCAATAAAGAACGCAGGGCCGGCTCCACAGTCTTTTCTTCGTTACACGCTGGAACAATAATAGAGACAAGGGGCGAACTCGAACAAACATCCGGCCGCACCTCTGCCAGGGTTCTCATTCTCGACATCCCTCGAAATATCTGCCACAGTGTGGCTAGACTGGCCAGAAAAACGAACACGGCAAAAGTGATCATAACAAAACATCCTCTTCGATAATATTATATAACTCTAGCTTGTTACAGCATAGGAAAGAGTTCTATTTGCATCTGCAACCCAATTTAAGTATGATCAAACTAACTGTATGATAAAAAACTTCAATCTACAAATGAGAACTCTTATGTCCCTCCAAAAGCGTATCCTGTTTTTTCTTCTCTTCCTGCCCCTGTTCCTTGTTGTTTTACCGAATTTTTCTTTTGCAGAAGCAACACCATCGACCGAAAATATCGCCCCTGAGCAGGTGGACTCGGTCCTTGCCAAGCTCAGTGATGAACAGGTCCGCGAACTCCTTATCACCGAACTTTCTAAAAACATGGCCAATGGTTCGGCTTCTCAAGGAAAAGGCAGCCTGGTCAAACAGGCAGTCGCCTGGCTGCATGTCCTTGAAGACAAAAAGACTGGCAAACACACGGCCGGTTTCTTTGCTTCCATTGGCCAACTTCCCGCTGATTTGATCAGTACCATGAGAACAGTGGGCGATGGCTCCATCGGCGGTTTTCTGCTGGTTATTGTTCTTCTGTGCCTCATATTTTCCCTTGCTTCTCTGCTGGAATTTTTCGTTCGCCGCCTGACCGCCGACTTTAGAAAACAGTTCCAGGAAAAGGCAATCCCGGATCTCGACGGCCCCATGCGCTTTGTTGCCGGACTCATGCGTTCGATTCCCGCCCTTATTCATATTCTGGTTTTTTCCACCGCAACCGTGCTCTTTTACTTTCTTCTCCCCTTTAAAGATCAAGCTCCAGCTCAATACCTTTTTCTGACAATACTCATTCCCCTTATCTTTTTCAGGAGCCTCACCCAGGTCTCCCGGATTATTTGCGCTCCTGAATTACCCCGCCTGCGCATTATTCCCGCCGATGATACAACAGCAAAAGCTATTCACAGGGGAGTGGTATTTATCTGTTCCTATACATTTGCTGCAGTTTTCGTTATTGCCATGTTCAAGGAACTGCAATTGGGTCGAAACAGTTTGACCCTTATTGTCATTGCCCTGACATCAATCCTGATCGCTCTGATACTCAGTGGAATTATGCGCAGCCGTACGGCTATAAAAGATCGCATCCTCCGACAAAGCGAAATACACCAGACCAGAAACTGGATTGTAGAACAGTTTGCCCAGTTCTGGCATATGCCGACGATGCTTTATTTTATCATTATCTGGCTGATTATGGTAAGCGACCAACTAGCAGGTGTGCATCGGCAAAACGCCGCTTTTCTTATGAGCCTGCTGGTCTTACCTCTCTTTGTTATTTTTGATGCCGTTGGCCAATGGGTTGTCCGGGCCTCCATCAACAGCCTCAGACTCACCACACCATTGCCAGAAGACAATGCAGATGAAGAGCTTGAAAAAGGACATGCTGAATCTCTGGAGAGAGAAAGAAAAATTATCGTGACCAGTGGACGCCTGGTGCGCCTGTCAATCCTTGCATCCCTCCTGGTCTGGGTTCTCAGCCTCTGGGGATACGACATTCCCTATGCTACTGAAATTACAGGGGCTATATTTGAATCTCTGGTTACCATGGCCCTTGGCCTCACCGCCTGGCGTTTTGCCTCAAGTTATATTGAAAGAAAAATTCTGGAAGATACCCCGCAAAAAGAGGAAGAGAAAAAAGACAATGATGATGAGTTTGGCAGTGCTGTCCAAATGGGGCGAAGCTACACCCTGCTTCCCATGATCCGCAAATTTATAGCAACAACTTTACTGGTTATGGTTACCCTGATCATCCTCTCCTCTTTTGGGGTGGATATTGGTCCGCTCCTTGCCGGTGCCGGTGTTATCGGCCTGGCCATTGGTTTTGGTGCACAAAAGATGGTCAGCGATGTATTCTCGGGATTTTTCTATCTCCTTGACGATGCTTTTCGTGTGGGGGAATACATCAAGGGCGGCTCCGTTTCCGGGGCTGTGGAGGCCATCACCCTTCGCAATGTCATGCTCCGACATCATCGTGGTATGCTCCAGATCGTACCCCACAGTGAATTGGGGTCCATCACCAATTTTATGCGTGGTGGTATTGTGGTAAAATTCAATCTGGAATTCCCCTACGATTCAGATGTTGACAAGATTCGTAAAGTCATCAAAAAAGTCGGGCAGGCGATGCTTAAAGATGAAGAGTTTGGTGAAGACTTTATACGGCCGGTAAAATCTGCCGGTGTGCGGGAGATCACCGGCTCGGTGATGGTTATTCGCGTAAAGTTCACCGCCCATCCGGGAACTCAATTTGTCATCAGACGTGAAGCCTACAAGCGTATTACCGAATCCCTCGCGACCCAGGGAATCCATTATGCTCACCGCAAAGTGATCGTTGAGCTCCCGGAAGATCAAAGTAAGCCCCTGACAGACGAGATGAAAAGGATCCTGGAAGCTGGAGCGGCGGCAGAACTGGCGCAACAGGAAGAAGACAAAAAACAACAGGGCGATGGCCAGAAGAGTGGTGGCACAGGTATGCCTGGGATGTAAGCAGGGAGTTAGTCCTGTTTCCGAACCTCAATAGTCGTACAAGAAGACTGTATTACCAAAGGGACAGAAACGACAAAAA
>JAOZKX010000165.1 GCA_029935135.1 Desulfocapsa sp. | reverse complement strand
CGCTGAATCATGGTTTTGCAGACCAGTGCCTTAGCCGCTTGGCTACGCCGCCTTACAATGCCAGATGGCATGAGCAACACTTTATACCATAGTTTGTTTTTTTCACAAGAGGAAAATGGTGATGGATATCGATTCGCTGGTACAACGGAATAAGGATGAGTTGGCTCTGCTTGAGCAACTTCTGGAATATCGTTTTACCGATCTGCGCCTGTTGCAAAAAGCATTGATTCATTCATCTTTTGCTTTTGAGCAGGCTCAGATTGATAAAAATAATGAAATACTGGAGTTTCTTGGCGATGCTGTACTTGATCTGGTCATTGGCCATATCCTGTGCAGTCGTTTTCCCCAGATGCAGGAGGGGGAGCTGACCCGATTGCGTTCTTCGCTGGTCAATGAAACGCATCTGGCACTGATGGCAAAAGAGCTGCATCTTGGCGACTATCTCTGTCTTGGCAAAGGAGAGGATGCGTCCAACGGCAGGAAAAAATCCTCCATTCTTTCCTGTGCCTACGAGGCTGTTATTGGGGCTATCTTTGAAGACAGTGACTATGTGACTGTTGAAGCAATTATTTCCCGTTTTTTTATCCCGACCATGGATAGTAAAAAGGAGGAATTGTTGATAGCAGACGCCAAGAGCAGATTGCAGGAAGCATTGCAGGAAAAATTCAACGAAGCGCCATCCTATCGCCTGGACAAGGAAGAGGGGCCGTCCCACCAAAAAGTTTTTACTGTTTCGGTTGTCTTTCGTGAACAATCCCTTGGCAGCGGTACAGCCGGCTCAAAAAAGGAAGCAGAACAGCGGGCTGCAGCGGCCACTCTTGTCGATCTTGATGATGCAATTGCCCACTTTTCTGATTAGAAGAAACGAGTTACTAAGCACTTTCTTCCGTATTGATTATGCCATTAATTATTCCGGTTTTTATTCCTCATCAGGGGTGTCCGCAGCAGTGTCTGTTCTGTAACCAGGTTTCTATCAGCGGGCAGCAGGCAACAGACGAGACCGATGCTGAACTTGTACGCCAGACCATTGAGGAGTGGCTTGCCCGTTCTCATCACCACAATGAGGTGCAGGTTGCTTTTTATGGAGGATCTTTTACCTGCTTGGTGAGAGCTCGGCAGGAGCATCTTTTGGGTGCTGTCCAGCCATTTTTGCAATCCGGCAAGGTGGATTCCATTCGTCTGTCCACCCGACCTGATTGTATGAGCGAAACAGTATGTGATCTGCTCCTTGAATATGGGGTGAAAACTGTGGAACTCGGGGTACAGTCTTTTGATGACAGGGTACTTCAGTCTTCCAGACGGGGGCATACCGCCTGGCAGTCTGTGCAGGCCATAAAGATATTGCAGAAAAAAAAGATGACTCTTGGAATTCAGCTTATGCCTGGACTTCCCGGGGAAAGTACCAGCTCTTTTATAAAAACGGTGGCCCAGGTTGTGAAATCGCTGCCTGCATTTGTCCGACTCTACCCCACACTTGTTATCCGTGGTTCCGGCCTTGCCTCTTTGTATAAAGAGAAGTTGTATCAACCCATAAGCATGAACCGGGCAATTGCTCTTTGTGGGCTGGCCAAAGAACGCTTTGACCTAGCTGGTATTACGACTATTCGTATGGGCTTACAGGCTTCAAAGACTTTGGAACAGGAACTTCTGGCAGGGCCATATCATCCAGCCTTTGGAGAATTTGTGATCGCCAGAAGCTGGTTTCGGAAGGCTCGTAAGTTACTTGCAGCATGTCCTGCAGGGAAAAAAGTGCATCTGCGTATTTGCGATCGCGATATTTCTACTTTTATTGGGCAGAAACGAATTAATATGAAACGATTACAGAGTCTTGGGCTGATGGAACGATTGGAGCTTACGGCTGATAAGAATATACCACGGGGAACAATCAAATATGTTGTCAATTAGTCATCTGGATATCCGTTACGGCGACAAACACCTTTTTAAGGATCTTTCTGTCCAGGTGTATGATGGGAATCGTGTTGGGTTGATGGGCGTGAATGGTGCCGGTAAGTCAACTCTTTTGAAAATCATGGCAGGAGTTACGGGCTGTGATGATGGAGTGTTGAACAGGGCAAAACAGTTTACCGTTGCCTATCTTCCCCAGGAGTCCAGTGCCCTTACCTCCGGGAACTCACTATATGAAGAGGCTGAGACCGCATTTGCAGATCTTTTGCAACTGCAGGAAGAAGCGGATCAGATCCATAAACAGCTGGCCGACATTGATCAACACTCAGAATCCTATGCAAAGATCCTTGAGCGACAGGGGGAGATACAACATATTCTGGAAGGCAGTGATATTTATGCTATTCGTGCCAAAATTGAGAAAATTCTCTTAGGGCTCGGATTTTCCCAACAGGATATGGATCTGCCGGTATCTTCCTTTTCCGGCGGCTGGATAATGCGTTTGATGCTTGCCAAGATGCTCCTTGCTGCTCCCTCTCTTCTTCTCCTCGATGAACCGACAAATCACCTGGATCTCCGCTCTCTGACCTGGGTGGAGGAATTCCTGCGCTCCTATAAAGGGGCAATGGTGATTATCTCCCATGATCGTACCTTTCTGGACAAAGTGACATCGACAACCTGGGAGCTGAGTCTAGGCAAACTCTCTGTTTATAAGGGGAATTATTCATACTATATAAAAGAGAGGGCCGAGCGTAAGGCCATTGAGAAATCAGCATATGAAAACCAGCAGGCCCATATTAAACAGACCATGCGCTTTGTGGATCGTTTTCGGGCCAAATCCACCAAGGCCAAACAGGTGCAGAGCCGGGTCAAGCAGCTGGAGAAACTTGAGATTCTTGAGCTTGGTGAAGACAACAGGCAGATTAAGTTCAGCTTTCCACCTGCTCCTGCATCGGGCCGGGATGTTTTGCAGGTAGAGCAGTTGTGTAAGGGCTTTAATGGAAAAGAGGTTTTTCAGGATGTAAGCTTTCAGTTTCAAAGAGGGGATAAGGTTGCCGTGGTGGGTGATAACGGTGCAGGAAAATCCACGCTGTTAAAGATCATCAGTGGGGAAATTCCCAATGACTCCGGTGAGGTGATACTTGGTCATAATGTACACCTCTCCTATTTTGGGCAGCATCAGGCCCAGGAACTCAGCCATTCTCTTACCGCTCTTGAGACATTGTCCTTATCGGTAAAAGATATGACCGTGACCCAGATCCGTTCACTTTTAGGGGCCTTTTTATTTCGTGGTGAAGAGGTGGACAAGAAAGTTTCTGTTCTTTCCGGTGGTGAAAAGAGTCGATTGGCACTTGCTAAAATGATAGCCACACCTGCCAACTGCATGCTCCTTGATGAGCCAACAAATCATCTGGATATGAGTTCGCAGGATGTGCTGCAGGAAGCCATGGCACAGTATGATGGTTTTATTCTTGTCGTCTCTCATAATCGCTATTTCCTCGATTCATTTGTCAACAAAGTGGTGGAGGTAAAGGATAAACAGATTACCGTGTTCGAGGGTAATATTACTGACTATCTGCGTAAACTTGAGGCTGAAGCAGGTGATGCAAAAGATGTGAAAAAAGAGGATAGCTCCTTATCCCCGCATAAAAACAACGCCACCACAGACGGCGGCCGTGAGTCACGCAAGGAGCAGCGCAAAAAAGAAGCTCTTCTTCGTCAGGAGCGTAATAAAAAACTCGGTCCCTGGAAAAAGAGAGCTGAAGAAGCTGAAAAACAGGTGGAGACCCTTGAGGAAGAGAAGATTGAGCTGGAATCGCAGATGGCAGATCCTGACTTGTATCAGGATCAGAAAGCGTGGCTGGCGACTTCTTCCGAGTATGATAATTGTCAGCGCAGGCTTCAGCGGTGGTATGAAAAATGGGAAACTGCTCAGGAAGAGGTTGAAAAAGCCCTTCTCTAAGAAACAGTATTTTTTATTTTTCTGTATAAATAATGAAAATACGGGTATGATTGCATCATTCTAATACTATAAAATTTCCCTTAGACCTTTATTATGACCAGTGTACAGGAATTTTTTGACAATAATCTCAGGTTGCCTTCTCCCCCAGCAATTGCCTTAAAGATTCTTGAGGCTGTTCGAGAGGAAAAAAACTCTTTTGATGATCTGGCTCAGATTGTATCCGTTGATCCCTCCCTCAGTATACGAATTCTGCAGATTGCCAATTCCTCACTCTATGGACTGGCACAGCCGGTCGATTCCCTTGCCCAGGCAACATCCCTCCTTGGTACCGATGCTTTAAAAAACATAGCTCTCTCTTTTGTCATCGTTCAGGAGTTCCAGGGGGAATCTGAGGGGAGTTTTGACCTGACACTTTTCTGGCGTCGGGCCATTACAGCTGCCGTTGCAGCAGAGATGTTAGGCGATGCAGTGGGGGTAAAGAGTCGGAGTGCTTTTGTTTCCGCATTGCTGCAGGATGTTGGTATTCTGATCTTTTTTCTTTCCGATGCCTTTGATTATACCCGTGTTCTGGATAGTAAACGGGTGAGCGGGAAGTCTACTTGTGAAACCGAAAAAGAACTGTTTGCTTTTGATCATACGGAGATAGGATTTCACCTTCTTACAGCCTGGAATTTACCAGAGATGATCAGTGCACCCATACATTTTCACCATTCTGTCGAGAATGCGGGGGAATACCAACAGGATGCAAGGCTCCTCTATTTTGCTGATAAAATTTCAGCCATGTATCACAGCGAACACAGTAATGCCAAATCTGTTGAGGTGCATTCAGGGCTTGCTGAACATTGGAATCTTTCAGGAGAAGATGTTGATACTCTCGTGGATGCTGTGGGTGAAAAATCCCAGGAAGTGCTGGAACTTTTTGCCATTGATCCTGGAGAAATACAGCCTTTTTCCCAGATTATACAGGCTGCAAATATTGAACTTGGTCGACTGAATTTTTCCTATGAACAACTCGTCCTAGAGCTGAAGCAGGCAAAAGAAAGTGCTGATAAACTGGCAAAGGAATTAAAAGATGCCAATGATTGCCTGCGAGAAATTGCTGTTCGTGATGGTTTGACAAACCTTTATAATCATCGCTATTTCCAGGAAAGGCTGGAAATTGAGCTGAAACGGGCCTATCGTTACAGGCATCCGGTTTCTTTGCTGATGCTCGATATTGATTTCTTTAAAACAGTAAATGATACCTATGGGCATCCCACTGGAGATCATGCTCTGAAAACTGTGAGTTACGAACTCGTCAAGTTGGTGCGGGACTGTGATATTGTGTGTCGTTATGGTGGAGAAGAGTTTGCTGTTATTCTTCCAGAAACCGGTGCCAAGGGGGCAAAGGTCCTTGCCCAGCGATTGCGGAGAGGGATAGAGCAGAAATCAATGGAATATGAAGGACATGCTTTTAAGATTACGGTAAGTGTCGGTTATTCGGCTACAGATATGAGTGGAGCAGAATCCAGTCGTGCTGCACTTATTAGATACAGTGACAGCGCACTGTGCCAGTCAAAGCAAAAAGGGCGAAACAGGGTGGAGGCAGCCCGAATATAATACGCTATTCCTGGCTGTTCTCTTTCTGGAGCGGCTATCTCTCTTTCAAGCTCTGCCCTTCATCTCATTGTTCTCTTCGAGAGTGCATTCGTGATAATTCTCAAACGAGTAATAAATGTTTTTTTTTATCCCTTCGAGATGATATACTTTTTTCAT
>JAOZKX010000164.1 GCA_029935135.1 Desulfocapsa sp. | reverse complement strand
TCGAACCACTCCGACTCTTCTGATACAAAACCTTCAACACTTTCCACAACTGCGTATACTTCCGTTTCACATTACCCTGGCCAAAGTAAATGGGAAAAGGATAACGCACAAGATAAACAATCAGCTCCCCATTTTCAGTAAGATGAACCTCTGATACATCCTGCCCCGGTAAATTAGAATTATTGCGTCTCGTCAGCTGAAGAAAACGCATTGCATCGACAAGCATTTCATCTTTCCTGCTCCCCTGCACAGTCTCAAGTCCGGTAATTACCGGGAAATCAAGTTCCTGTCCCTGCCTGACTGCGGCAAAGATCTCTCCTTTTCTGTTGACATATGAGAACTTATTCTCTTCCCCGCAAACAATCAATGCCTCAGGGCGGTGTTCACTTACCGTAACAACAAGAGTGTCCGGCCAGATACGCTGTATTTTCACCCCGGAAACCCACGGATGTTCCTGCAACCGTTTTTGCATAACAGCCGGGTCCAGTGTCAACATATTCAACTGGTAGTGAATTCCACCAATTTTCTTTAACTCTGCAGGATCTGTTATATGACAACCCGGCATCTCAATGGTCTGAATCCGAAAGTATGCCCATTGATCAAAAAAACCTTGTAATGGACTGAGCTGTAACTGTTTTCCGGCAAAACCAAGAACGACAGCCAAAACAGTGCATAGAAGCAATCTCCGCCAGAATGTGGTTCCCAGCTGAGCAGAAAGGGGAGAACTCTGTTGCCCTGCACCCTTTGTTCCACGCCTTGTTGCAAACCTGCTGCGAAAACTTTTTCTGCCAGCTTCGGCTCCCGGATATTTAGCCTTATAGCGCGGCTGTTTCTGCAACCTTTCGGAATAGGCCGCAATGGTTCCAACATGTTTCTTCTTTCCACCCAGCAGCATCTTGATTTTTCTCAATAATATCATATTCGTTCTCTTATATGAAATGTATCTCACTTTCCAGAACAATACCACTGTCTTTAGCCACTTGATCCTGCACAATCTGCATAAGTTTCATGACATCTTCTGCAGCAGCAGCCCCCTTATTCACCAGGAAATTCGCATGAATATCGGAAACCATCGCATCCCCACAGCACCTCCCTTTAAGGCCTGAGGCGTCAATAAGCCTTCCCGCTGAATCTCCTTCCGGATTTTTAAAAAATGATCCGCAATTCTTCATCCCACGGGGCTGTTTTTTTCTCCGCTTTTCCTGATACGCCTGACACACAGCCCTTACTTCACTTTTCTCACCATGCGAGAGTATTATATCAGCTGCCAGCACAAGTTTCACCCTGCCCTCACTGATCTGATCATCCCATGACCTATAGGAAAAATGAAGTTGATCTCTTTTAAAGAACTCAATCTCTGCAGAGTCATTCATGGTGGTCAATGTTCCTATGACATCTGCCATTTGACCACCCCAGGCACCCGCATTCATAACCACCGCTCCGCCAAGACTGCCAGGAATACCTGTTACAAACTCAAGTCCCGTATAACTTTTTTCCACACACCAGTTTAACAACTTTGCCAGACTGCATCCGGCTCCCACCCTCAGGACGACACTGCCCGAAGTTGTCTCATCAATGGTTGTTATCGTCGCCAGCCCTTTGCCAGGTACCAGAACAAAACCTGCAAAACCTGCATCTTTTACCAACAGGTTCGTTCCCCTGCCTATAAAACGATAGGGAATGTCATTTTCTTTAAGCAGATGCAGCAGATGCCCGAGTTCCTCAGGGCTTTCCACCGTGACAACAGCAGCTGCCGGTCCGCCAATACCAAAAGAGGTGTAAGGAGCAAGCAAACAGTCCCACAATACCGGGTTTACTGTAAGACTGTTCACTCTTTCCCTGAGCTCTTTTCCTATTGCTACCATTTTTTCTCAGTCCAGCATTGCAACCAGTTCTTCTCCTGCCTGGACAATATTTCCAGCACCAAGTGTCAAGACCAGGTCACCTTCCCGTAAATCCGGAAAAAGCGTTTTGGCAATATCAGTTACCTGAGAAATATAACGAGTCTGTCGCTGCCCATGTTTTTTCACTTCTTCCAGTAATATCTCACCTGAAATTTCCTTTACTGCTTCTTCACTTGCTGCATAAATATCTGTCATCACCAGCAAGTCTGCCTGATGAAAGGCCGTCTGAAACTCCGGCAACAGCGCAAGAGTACGACTGTAGCGATGGGGCTGAAAAAGAACGACCAGCCGTTTCTCCGGCCAAGCCTCTTTTATGGCCGCAAGTGTAGCCCGTATTTCCGTAGGATGATGCCCATAGTCATCAAGTACTGTAATTCCCTGTCCCTCACCTTTAAACTGCATTCTTCGCTGCACACCCTCAAAACCAGCCAGTGCCTTTTGCATCACAACAAAGGGAATCTCCAGTTCCATGCCAACACAGATCACAGCAAGGGCGTTATAAACATTGTGCCTCCCAGGTATTGACAGGTCAACATTACCAAGCACTTCTCCCTGGTAGCGCACACTAAATGCTACCCTGCCAGCATGGGAAACAATCTGTTCGGCAGAAAGATCCGCCTGGGATGTAAAACCATAGGTGATTTTACGCTTTCGTATTTCGGGCAGTATGTCTGCGATATTTGGATCATCAAGGCAGAGTATTACTGCGCCATAAAACGGGATTTTATCAATAAATTTGAGAAAGGTTTTTTTGATATGATCGAGATCCCTGTAATAATCCATATGTTCACGATCGATATTGGTGACCACTTCCAGTACCGGTGAGAGCTTTAGAAATGAACCATCACTCTCATCTGCCTCCGCAACCAGAAAATCCCCCTCTCCAAGCTTGGCATTCCCCCCCAGACTGTCAACCTTTCCACCGACGACGATGGTGGGATCAAGATCCGCTTCAGACATCATCCAGCTTACCATGGATGTGGTAGATGTTTTCCCATGACTTCCAGCAATCCCTATGCCATATTTTTTTAAACGCATCAACTCAGCCAGCATCTCCGCTCTTTGAATAACAGGGATATCAGCCTCGATTGCCGCCACTACTTCTGCATTACTCTCAGAAATTGCAGACGATGTCACCACCACATCCGCACCATCCACCCATTTCCCCTCATGTCCCTTATGTATTGTCCCACCCAAACTCTGCAGATTTCTGGTAATAACAGAATCATTTAGATCTGAACCGGAAACCTGGTATCCCAGATGAAGCAGAAGTTCGGCAATACCACTCATACCGATACCACCAATACCAACGAAATGAATTTTATGGGTTTTATTGTACATGAGTTAAGACAGGTTTTGGGTTTTTGGTTTTGGGTTTTGGGTTTTGCTGGCTATGGACTTGAGACACTCATCTACAATCCGCCTGGTTGCATCCGGGAATGCTTTGCTGTGCATGGCTGTTCCCATTGTTTGCAGCTTGTTTTTATCGGAGAACAGTTCTTCCAATGTTTTTTTTAATTTTTCTGCCGTCAGTTCTTTTTCAACAAACATAATGGCCCCGCCGCCCTGCACATAATATTCAGCATTTTTTTCCTGATGATTATCTGCCGCATAGGGATAGGGGATCAAAATTGCAGGTTTGCCAAGTACAGCAATTTCTGCAAGCGTCGTTGCTCCTGCACGTGACACGAGAAGATCTGCTTCAGCGTAGAGTGAGGCCATATCATTAAAAAATGGTGCAACCGTTGCCTCAATAGTATGTTTCTTATACGCCGCGGCAACAAGTTCTGCATCATTTGTCCCTGTTTGATGAATCACTTTTACATTTCTTAATACCCCAGATCCCTGGCCAAACGCCTCTATTACCAGTTCATTGACCCGATGAGCCCCCAGACTGCCTCCCAATACGAGTAAGGTCAACTTTCCGGACTTCTTTTGTTCTTTCTTTTGCGCCAGGGTCAAAATCGCATTTCGTACAGGGTTGCCAGTCAGTACTATTTTTGAGGGAGGAAACCATTTTTCACTGCCCGGTAAAGAGAGACACACCTTTTCTGCCAATGGAGCAAGCTTTCTATTGGCAAGTCCCGGTACCGAATTCTGCTCATGGATCAGTGTCGGTTTGCCAAGAATCCTGGCCATTGCGATTACGGGCCCTGTCACATAGCCGCCAACACCCACCACCAGGTGAGGCCTGAAACGAAGGATATGAAAAGCAGCTTCCAGGCATGAAAGAGGAAGGACAGCGAGCCCTTTGAAGAGGGAAAAAATATTTTTCCCCTTTAGTCCCATTGAGTGAATTGAAGTAATTGCATACCCGTAGTGTTCCAGACTAGTCTTATCCATTTTCCTTTTGGTTCCCACAAAAAGAATTTTACTCCCCGGCATGCGCTCACATAACGCTTCAGCTGTGGCAATTGCCGGAAAGAGATGCCCACCGGTCCCGCCACCTGTCAGCATAAGACGGATCGAAGAGCTCATCAGGCTACATCCTCCACACACTGTTCAACAAGGGCCATTACTTCTCTTGAAAAAACTTGGCCGCGATGACCATAGTTATCAAACATATCAAAACTGGCACAGGCCGGTGCCAGGAGGACAGTGTCTCCCCTGAAGGCAATATTCCCGGCAAGAGAGACTGCTTCTGCCATTGATTCTGCATAATGAGTAAATCCTTCTGCATCCGCTGCAGCTGCCAGAGACGATGCTGCTTCCCCAATCAGGATAAGGGCCTTTACTTTTTCATGAATAATTGTCCCTAACACAGTAAAATCCTCCCCTTTTTCTTTACCGCCGGCAATAAGAATGATATTTTCGGAAAAAGAATCCAGGGCACTGATAACAGCACCACTATTCGTTGCCTTCGAATCATCATAGTAATCCACCCCGGCCAGGCTTCTTACAAACTGCAGACGATGGGGAGCAAGACGAAATGAGTGCAACCCCTTGTTGATATCATCTTTCTGACAGTGAAGCAGGGTCGCTGTCAGGATTGCTGCTGCTGCATTCAACATGCCGGTATTGGAATCAAGGTCCGTTCCCTGCAGGGAATAATGGCTCTCTTCAACCCCATCCAGACGCACCGTCACCCCTTTACCATCCCCCCGCACCGCACATCCACTCTCTGGAGCACCAAAACAGAACAGCTTTTGAGCAGTTAAGAGTGAGCGATTATCCAGACATACCTGATCATCCCCGGACAAGATTGCGCTATCATCCGCACCCTGCCAGGAAAACATTTTCATCTTGGCGGTAACATACTTTTCCATCGTTTTGTGCCAATCGAGATGATCTGCTGTCACATTGAGCAAGAGTCCAATATCAGGCCTGAACTGCCCCGCGGATTCCAGTTGAAAACTTGAGAGCTCAAGAACAATGACATCTGCAGCACGATCAGCACACACATAGTCAAGAACAGGCGTTCCAATATTTCCGCCCACAAACACTTTTTTTCCGGCTGCCCTGAGTAATTCAGCAATCAGGGCCGTCACCGTTGTCTTTCCATTGGTTCCCGTTACAGCAACCACTGTTTCCTTAAGATGCGGCGCAGCCAGGGCCAACTCTCCCAAAATCGGAATATCCATACTGCGTGGTTTTTCCAGGACTGGTAAATCTGTCGGCACACCTGGGCTGAGCACGATATAGTCTGCCTGGAGAAGAAATTTTTCACTGTGTCCTCCCCCCTCAAAAAGTATCTTATTGGCAGCGAGATACTCTCTTTCTCCCTGGGGAAGGGCTTCCAGTTGCCGACTATCCGAGAT
>JAOZKX010000163.1 GCA_029935135.1 Desulfocapsa sp. | reverse complement strand
CGCCGGCTTGTTATGCCTTTTCTCTTTGCTCAATTTGGTCATCGGGTCACCATGTACCAGAACATCGCCTTTCGCCGGCCCAGTCAGATTTGTATTGGCAATAATGTTGTTTTAGAAACAGGGATCACCCTTGAGGTCAAAGGGGATAACGGATTTATTCACATATGTGATGATGTCCATATTGGAAAAAACACTATTCTCAGCTGCCCTGGCGGCACTATAATGATTGGGAAAAATACTACGATTGGTGAATCCTGTCGACTGGGTTCTCTACATGGATTAACCATTGGCCCCCATTCGATTCTGCAGGACTCTGTTTGTATCGTGGGTGCAGGACACTCTTTCAGCTCGAAAAATCAACCAATTATTTCCCAGCCATTAACCTGCAGAGGAGAAACTGTTATTGGAGAAGCTGTTAAAATAGGCAATGAAGCAACACTACTGGACGGCGTTAAGATAGGAAAAAAGGCCAGGATTCTTGCTAATACGCTTGTCAGAGACGACATTGCAGCAAATTGTACAGTAAGCGGCATCCCAGCCTCTTGCTGCTAACCTTTTAAATTTTCATGCATTCAACAATTTATTCTTTTCTCAGGTGGTGCCCTGGAGGGTTGGGAATCCTCCTGCGGCAAAAACTGTATCCACGGATCTTTGGTAAATGTGGCAGAAAGATAATCATTGGCCGTTTTGTCAGCTTCACCAATCCACAAAAAATCCACCTGGGCAACAATGTCATTATTGGTGATCATGCAACTCTTGATGCAGCCTCGTTCTCCAGACAGGGACCGGCAATCATACTGGAGAATCTGGTTTTTATAGGGAACGGATGCTGTTTAGAAGGTGGAAAAGGAAAAATTATTCTTCAATCCGGCAGCAGTGTCGGCAGTTTTTGTAGGTTCAAGGCCAATAGCTCCATAACAATTGGAGACCATGTTCTCCTCGCGGCATACTGCAAAATTGGCGACTATCTCGAAGGGCTGACTTCCATAGGAGAAGAACGACTTCCTTTAGATCCACTAAATGATGCGATACATGTGGGAGCAGATTGCTGGCTGGGCGTTAGATCCATTACCCTTCCCGGTGTTTCCATTGGTGAGGGCTCCATTATTGGAGCACATTCCATCGTCCAGGAGTCTCTTCCCCCCTTTGTCATAGCTGTGGGGACACCTGCAAAAATATTGCGTAAGCGTTTTAACGAGGACATAAAGAATCGCCGATGAACTTTACTGAGCTTTCCTACAAAGTAATCCAGGGTGATCTGTGCACTCGATGTGGTCTCTGCATCGGCATCTGTCCAGCCAATGTCATCAAACTGGGTAGGGATAATTATCCAGTGCTGGATGGTGATTGCCAGGAGTGTGGTCTCTGTGTCAAAAGTTGTCCTGGGGCAGAAGCAGATTTTCAGCTACTGTCCCGTCAGGTCTTTCAATCTGATTATCTTGCTGAAGATATTCAGGGACATCTGGAGAATATGTTTGTGGCCCATGCTGCAGATGAAGATGTCCGTGCAAGCGGGACCAGCGGGGGCCTGATCACTGGGCTACTTATCTATCTCCTGGAAAACAAGATTATAGACGGGGCTGTGGTGGCAGGATTTAATGCTGATGCCCCCTGCGCTATAAGGGGTATATTAGCAACTACTCCTGAAGAAATCCTGAACGCTGGAAAATCAAAATATTGCATCAGCTCATCAATGGATGCCCTCCAGCTTCTGCGCGGCAAAAAAGGGCGCTTCGTTGTTGTAGGCCTCCCCTGCCAGGTGCAGGGATTACGAAAGGCCATGGCTGTCAATCCAGCACTTGCCAAAAAGATCTACTCTGTTTTTGGCCTGTATTGCCACTGTAATATGGAGCCCTATGTCCAGCTTGACATCCTCAAAAATCAAAACATTAAACCTTCCAATATTAAACGATTTAATTTCCGCGGCGGAAAATGGCCCGGCGGTTTCCATGTTGTTGGCAAAGATGGTAATGGACACCCCCTGCATAATACCCTCTATACAACCATTTTAAATGTACTCTTTAAAATCTATGGAGCACCCCGCTGTTATCTTTGCGTTGATGCCCTCTCAGAATTTGCGGATATCAGCTTTGGTGATTTCTGGGCTCAGGACTACGATGGTGAGTTGAGTAGATATGAACGATGCACCATCGTCTCCCAGCGTACCACCAGGGGAATGGAGATTATGCAAAATGCCACAGAAAATGGCGCCATCATCAGCCATCGACTGCCTGAGAAGAGGTATTCTAAACGAATCATCAATATGGCAAGGGGAAAAAAACGCCGCAACCAGGCCCGAATATACAGGATGCACCACAATGGACAGAAAACCCCTAAGTATAATATTCCAATAACAAAACCTGGAACAAAGACCCGCTTCAATGACTTGATACTCAGATGGACATTTTTATTTCGTGGACCTCTGGCCCGTAAGCTCCTCCTCAAACTCCTTTTTTCCCCGGCAGCGAAGACATTTGAACGACTCAACCTCTACCGGAAGAGGAAATTCTGTAACTATCATGGCAATTAATGCAGACTGACAAACACTAATAGGGGATACAATATCAAATTGCTGATATTTGTTTTGTTTCATTGAGTAGTCAACAAAAATAGTGTATTCATAGCCGTAATAGACGAGTACAAAAGAGACCTCTAAGAGTTCAGTCTACGAAACATTTTCAAATAAATTACCAATACATCCCGACTGTGTGTTTTAAGGGTTCACCCCTGCAAAAACAGCTCATCGAGCAATGATTCATCGGGTATTATTACTACTAAAGAGTGCAGAAAATGGAAAAACAGGTTGATGTATCAGTTGTGATCCCCCTCTATAATGAGGAGGAGAATGTAACAAAATTGTATACAGAATTGCATTCTGTGCTCCATAACAAAGACTTTTCTTACGAAATCCTTTTCGTCAATGATGGCAGCTCCGATAAAACCGGCCAGATTGTCGACAAAATTATTGAGCAGGATTCCCATGTAACGATTGTAAACTTTCGGAAAAATTTTGGGCAAACAGCAGCAATGTCTGCAGGATTTGACTACGCTTGCGGGGAAGTTATTATCACCATGGATGGTGATCTGCAAAATGATCCGGCAGATATCCCGGAACTTCTGGAGAACATTAACGAGGGATACGATGTGGTTGCCGGATGGCGCCACAAAAGACAGGATTCTTTTTTCAGTAGACGCCTGCCTTCTTTGATCGCCAACAAGGTCATTTCAGTTATTACCGGTGTCCACTTACACGACTATGGCTGCACCCTAAAGGCATTTAAAAAAGAAGTTACAGACAATATCAAGCTCTACGGTGAGATGCATCGTTTTATTCCAGCAATCGCCAGTGCCATGGGGGTGTCCATTGCCGAAATAAAGGTGAATCACAGACCACGGCTCTACGGCACATCTAAATACGGTATATCAAGAACCTTTCGGGTAATCCTTGATTTAATCACCGTAAAATTCCTTCTCAGCTACTCCAACAGACCCATACATGTGTTTGGCCTGATAGGTATGGGTTCCTTTAGTTTCGGAACAATCATCGCGGCCATTCTTATATTTCAAAGACAGATATATGACATCCCCCTGGGAGACAGGCCTTTATTTTTACTGGCTATCCTCTTTCTCTTTATGGGCATTCAATTTATCACCTTTGGTCTGATGTCCGAATTGCAAATTCGCACCTACCATGAATCACAAAACAAGCCCATTTATTTTGTAAAAGATGTTCGCAGGAAAGAGTAGCTGACAACGATCTCCTTTTCTGCAGCAGCCTATAACAAAAGATTTACCATGGGGGCAACGGCAATAAGATGCCAGCCGCTGGCATAATTACTCAACTCGCTGCAGCCATAATTGCCGCAGGATTTTACACGATAATAAATCACGCCTATAATCTTACGACTATCGTCATACTGCAGCCCACTTGTCTGTGCCAGAAATGTGCATGTCTCAACATCACTGTCGGTGCACGAATAGACCTCATAGGAAGTCGCACCACTAGCCGCACTCCAGTTAACTGCCACCTTATCACCCAGAAATGTGCCGTTACTGGCATATATCTCTGCAGGTGGATAGGGAGGACGATAGAAAATAATGGAATTCAGGGGGGGCGGAGGGGCGCCCGGGCTGGGAGGGTAAATATAATCATAAATTCTCACAGAATGTTCTGTAGCTGGTCCATCCCATGTGGTCCAGTCTTCTCCATCATAGGCATCATAGAGCAGCATATCACCTTGTGAATTGATAATACCATCAAAGAAATGTCCCAGGCCAACCAGTGTTGTCTGAATGTTCACATGACAATCACTACTAACAACAATCACAGCTGTGAGATATTCTCTGGCATCACTGTCCGTTCTGGTAAAATATCCCATCCAGTTATCCCCGGCAATATCGGGGCAATAACTGGACCCGGCAACTCCCACGGTCATTGACTGGTCAAAAGCAAGAACATCGTCTTTACGGGATGGAAGATCCACCAAATTATCAGCAAAACCTTTTACTGCTTTTATTGTGTTATCGATAGGATCCAGAGTAAACCCACCAAAATATCCTGATGTATAATTCATAGAATCAGGTAAATCCGCCTCCTCATAGATTCCTGCACGCAATCCATCCAATGGTGATGAATATTCAGTTTCAGCAAATTCTATAGAGTCATCAGTAATTCCCGTATCCATACCTTCAACATCACCAAATTCGATGTAGACATTGAGAGGTGAGAGAACAGCATCAGTTTGTTCAGGAAGACTTGCAGTTTGAGCGACTTCTTCCATCAAGTAGGGCGTTGACCGAACCACCTGTCGACTCCCATTGACAGTCAGAAAAAAATACTCCACTGTCTTCGCCCCGGCTTCAAAGCCAGGAAGCGTACATTGATAGAAGTCTTCAGACCGATTGTCCATTGAGACATAAATATATTTTCCATCATCCCCAACCTTAAAATAACAGCGAGCATCAATGATCCCCTTGCTATCATCAATTTGGGCCTTAAGAAACAGTCTTTCTCCGGCAACAAAACTGACCATCGGTTCATGATGGAGGGAAGTGTCCGGTAAAAAGTCTGCTGAGGCAACGGCGGGCAACAAGCCAATAAGCACAATAAACAAAAACCTAAGCGACAACATCACTTCTCCTTTTTCTGCAGCAGCATAACATCTCTGGTAATAGTCCCCCGTAGACTGTTATTAATGACCGCAATCTTATCAAGCTGTACTCCTTTCCTGTTAAGAAAGCGGGCTGTAAAGTCAATCTCTTCATTTTCCTTAAGGACATAATCAATTTTTATCCCTGTAAACTTATCGGTACGCAGCTGAGAAGAATGTACTGTTTTTTGCGCAAAAATCCTGCTGCCATGCTGCCCCGTTATGGTTATCTCCACAACATCTGCAACCTGTTCCGCATTTTCTGCATGGGAGGATCCAATTTTTTTCAAGTGAAATAGAGCCGAATAGTGTCCCTTCCCATATCGTCTATCTGGTCCATACACCATTCTTCCCCACACATCCCTCCCCGGTAGCGCTTCAAGAACCTTTTGCGCAGGTGCCTGCCCAACTAAAACGATTCTTCCGGTTTCGCCAACCATTTTTTCTGCCTCCAGAACATTTACTCCCTCAACAGCATCCTTTTGGGCCACAACTACCCTATCAAGGGAAACTTCA
>JAOZKX010000162.1:3021-5688 GCA_029935135.1 Desulfocapsa sp. | reverse complement strand
ACCTACATCCTACTTGTACTTTTAAAAACTGTTGCAGCTCTACCGAATCCTTTTGTTGACAGAAACCCACTCACCTTTATCCTTACCATATTGGGTGTCGATGGTTTTTTCCTCTATAAAATGCCCAATTATTACATGATCGGAGAATGGTTTTTAGGCTGTGTCATTATATTATATTGTTTATTTCCCGTGATACGATTCTTATTCCGGAAAAACAAACATCTGCTCTTAGCAGCCTCATTTTTACTCTGTATAATTCTTGAGAATACATACAATCTGGATATGATGTTAAATCGACTTCCACTGTTTAGAGTTTTTGAATTTGTTTTTGGTATGTACTTTGTGGCTGCTTGCACAAACACTTCAGCCAAGCAGAATCGTCTTTATCTGCTATTTTCAACAACTGGTATTACCGTTCTTTTCCTCTCTGGATTTGCTGGCAGTCTCTCCACATTAAACTCAGTTATGGGAATACTCTTCTTTGTTTCCCTGTCGACTTTGGTAAAACTATGCGAAAAACATATTCCCCGGAAACCAATCAATTTTCTCAGTACCTATTCATATGCCGCATTTCTCCTGCACCATGTTATCCTCTTTAGAATACTCACCTATGCAAACAATAGCCTTCTCTTAGCAAACTACAATTGGCCAATATTTTTCTTCACCTTGTTTATTGTCTATCTGTTTTCGTATGTTTTTTACTCTTCTGTAAGAATCCTGCTTCGCAATTCGATATCTATATGAGAGAGAGGATCTCAATTGCCCTGTAAAGAAAACCGATTCACATCTCACACCAGTATATGGAAACATGCGAAGACAGCCCCGCCACTTTGGGGAAATCCAGTGGCGGGTTCAGGCGGGTAACTCGGGAAAAGAGGTTATTTAAGGTATCAAAATAAAAACCCTCTACACCATCCTGGTGATTATTGGCAAACAAAGCAACCCCTTTTTTTGCTAAAATTTTCTTCACAGCATGGGCCAGGCTCGGCCATTCTTTTTCCACATGAAAGCTTTTTCCCTTTCCAGCTGAGGCAAATACGGGAGGATCGCAAATGACCAGATCAAATGGGACAAACTCATCCGGCCCGTTTTGTTTTTTTCGCAGTTGTCTGGCCAGCCATTTACGCGTATCTTCCTTGATGAATTTTGCATTGCCGAAAGCTGCCAATTGATTAATGGCCACATTTTCCTGCCCCTGTTTCAGACACCCCGAGGCCAGGTCCACCGAGAAAACCACTTCTGCATGGGCGGCAAGTGCATAGATCGAAAAAGAACAGGTAAAGGCAAAGAGGTTAGCGACGCGTCTTCCCCCGGCTATTTTCGCGATCCGGCATCGTGAATCACGCTGATCAAGAAAGAGACCCACATGCTGCCTGCCATTGAGTTGTACACTGAAGTATAGCTCGTGCTCATGGACCAGAAAAGATTCCGGTATTTCCTCTCCCCAAACTGCAATATCACTAAAGAGTCTGTTTTTATGGGGATCACGCACATTGGTTTTCACAACTCCGCCCCGACAGCCACATATCCGGCAAAGAGATGCCAGCATTTCCTGCTCTCGGCCCAGGAGCTGTTGAGCCGATACATTTTCATTAAAACCTGTGACACAGAGCCATTCACCATATTTATCCACAGCCATATCTCTGGAATATTCATGACGATGAAGCAAGCGACAACAATCTGTAACAGTGGATAAAAACGGATGGCGTTTTTCGACAAATGCAAGCCAGCTTGCTTCTTTAATGCCGCCATCCAGAATAACCTCAAAGCAATGCGGAATATCGGCATACAGGGGGCCTTCAATACCTGGCCAATTCACCGATTTACAATGGAGACATAATCGTCCAAATGCTGGACCGCCATATTTGAGATCGCCAAGGAGGGGAATACCTGAGGCTGCGGCATGGCGCCTGATCTGGTGGGTGCGTCCCCGGCGGATAACGGCTTCATACATGGAATAAAGAGCACCGTCCTTTATTTTCCTGAAATGGGTTGTGCAAGACTTGCCATCGAGGGGCTCATTACAGCTCCAGGAAACAGTGGCACTCTTTTTTGCTATAAAACAGTATGTTTTCTTTGCCCCTTCTTCTTCATGAATTGACTGTGCTTCACTTACAGCATCGGAGGTGAGTCCAAAGAGCAAGACCCCGCTAGTCCCCTTATCGAGACGTGAACAAACCTGCACCTGCAGGTCGAGGTGCAATGCAAGCCATTCTACCAACCCCAGATCACCAACATGGGCCCTATGAGTGGAGATACCTGATGGCTTATTGACAAGCAGCCATTTTTTATCCTGGTAAAGAATCGTCATTATCTGGTTACGATATATATATTAAGAACCCTTGCAAAACCAAGGAAATGCTAATGAAGCTTAACGACAAGATATCATGGTTAATGGGGCGTGTCCAAAAAAGTTTACTCCCTCACCTGGACAAATACTTTAATACCCCACTCACTGCGGCAAGAAGATCGACGGGTATCAGTTCTTGAAATTGTGCAATGGGAAAGACTGCAAATCTTTTAACAGATAATCTTTAGCAAGGGCATTTGTAGCAAGGCCACTCAGACATCCAGCAGCCCAAAACACACATTTACACCACATATCGACTACTTACAAAACTCAACCATGATGTTCGGGTTTCGCATTATCATCTGTACCAGAATCAG
>JAOZKX010000162.1:0-3011 GCA_029935135.1 Desulfocapsa sp. | reverse complement strand
ACCAAATCATCCATGGAGAACGGTTTTTTCAGAAAAAAAGCCGCTCCCATCTGCAGAGCTGCTTTCACATCGTTACTTTCTGAAAAGCCACTGCAAACGATCGCCTTTTGCCCTGGACGAAAGCTAAGAATCTGTTCATATGTCTGGCGTCCATTAATGCCTGGTGGCATAAGCATATCGAGGATGATTAAATCGGCATGGTTATCCTGCATATAGTGAATCGCCTTCTCGCCGGATTCCACAGCAACAGGATGGTATTCGAGAAGTTCAAGCATATGAGTCGCTATCTCACGAAGTTGAGCTTCATCATCCACAATCAGGACCGTTTCTCCATTTCCCCTGCTACCACTATCCTCTTCCATCTTTATCTGGGCAATATCACTCACACTGACAGGGAAATAAAGGTCAAATGAGGTTCCATTGGCAGTACTGGCCACAGTAATGATTCCATCATGTTCATGCACAGTGTTCCAGACCAGTGCCAGGCCTAAACCCGTCCCGCTTTGACCCATTACTTTTTTTGTATAAAAAGGTTCAAAAATATGTTTGATATTTTCCTTTGCGATACCGGGGCCATTATCACAGACACTGATTTTTACATAATCAGTGTCTGTTAATTCATGGTTTTTCAGCCATTGCTTGTCAGGGGTGAAAATTTCAGTTGAGATATCTATTTTCCCGGATGTGGCAATGGCTTCACAACTATTTGCAATCAGATTCATGATACATTTTCTGATGTGAATAATGGAACACATTATTCCAGGGAGCTTTTCCTTTTTATGATGATAACATTCAACCTGAGGGAACCGTTGCAGTAGGCTCCGATGCTCGGGAGAATCTAAATATTCTTTAATCAGAACATCGATATTTGCAGGCTCTCTGATAGAGGCAACACCACGGGCAATGGTGAGCAAATCGGCCACCACCGCTGCTGCCCGCATTCCAGATTCTCTAATTTCTTCTACGGGCTTGCGTAATTCACTATCCTGAGGAAGCTTAAAAAGGAGAATGTCGGGGTAACCAGTAATGCCGGTAAGAATATTGTTGAGATCGTGGGCTACACCACTAGCCATCAGCCCAACCACTTCCATTTTCTGTGCCCGCTGCAATTTCTCCTCAGCAGCAAGCGTTTCCCTTTCTGCCCGAGTTCTTCGTGCTATCTCATCGTTCAGGCTCTGAATACGCTCATGGAGATTCCCAGCCATTGTGTTTAATGCATTTGCAAGAGTCAAAAATTCCTGATCGTAGCCGGAATCTGTAACTATCCGATAACTGTAATCACTTGATATCTTCTTGGTTTCACTGGTGAGGAACGCAAGTGATTTAATAAGGGGGATGCCCTGATACAGCACAACCAAAACCCAAAAAATGATAAATAACAAAGCTGCGTAATTAAAGAGTACCAGTTGTCTTCTCACCTTTCCCACATCACTCTTTACCAGGTTTACCACATGGGTGACGGCTTCACTGATTTCCACCTGACTATTCTGCAAACTGCTGACAAGTTGTTGTTCATCTTCCCTAATCTCTACAAGTTTACTGAAGGTATCCTCAAAGATTCTTCCTGAATACAAAAGTTCCTCCACGAGAAGACCATCCTGAGCATCGAGAGAAAAAGACTCAAAGGTATTGACAGCCTTATAGAATATGTCCATTTCATTTAAGAATTCTTTTTGGATATCTCTATCGGAATTACTATCATCACTAAAGTGATGAAAACTCCCGATTATTTTCCCGATAGAATATTGAATGGTTATAACTTGCTCAATTATCTGTAATTCAGGGGCCGATTCTTCAGACTGTTTTTCATCAGCACTATCCGGGTACGCCTCTTCCCGGGCAATATTTCTGCGTATAAAATTCTTCAGGGTTGCAATGTGATGTTCATGGATATACCTCACACTGGTTTTCAATTCCAGAAGTGTGCCTCGGATACCGACTTGAAGCTTTCTGTATGCAAGTTTTCTGTCATGGAGTTCAGCCAGAAGCTCAAGTCTCACAAGAAAAATCCCTCCTGGATTAGAGTCGTGACAGTTAAGACAGGAGTTGTATACACTTTTGTATCTCTCCTCGAGAAAGGGAAACTTATCACGGTTACCAACGGAAATATCTTCTGTCGCAAGATTACTGTTAAAAAAACCACGGACCTCCACAACACCCGAGTAGGTCTGCTCCCATTTTAAAACTTTTTGGTTCATTACATAATTCAGAACCACCAGCAACACCAAGGCACCGAGGAGAAAGGATGAAAAATAGAGTTTATTGCGTATACTTTTGGCCATTTGCGAGCCTTGTCTGTTCCGATACTGTTAATTTTTGACGGTGGGGTAATCTGCCTTTAACCAGTTTCGCATACCGTATTTGAGTCCTTTGAGATTGGACAGGCCAAATTTCGAGAGATAGCGAATAAGAAAAACATCTCTGTTTCCCGTTTCACTGATGGATACAACAAGCCCTTTTGCGGGAATGCTCCCAATGAGCAGCTTATTATCAATAAAATCATCAAGAACAGAAGTGATTGTCCTGCAGCTACTTTTTATTCTGTAGAAATCTGCACCTAACTTTGGAGATGTGATTGAGGTGACTCTAAAATCAATGAGAGTCAGCAGAGGATTTCCCGAGTCATCAATACAGTTGCCTTTTTCTGCCTCCTTAATTTTGCCGTACAATTCATCAACAGCAATAAACTCAACATTGTATTCAGGCAGGGGATCAGAGGAAACCACAGCATTGTCGGCTTTCACCCAATCTTTGATGCCGCCGTTATATATTTTAATATTAGTAAACCCTGCTTTTTTAATGGCAACTGCCATTTTATAGGCGATGACTCACCTGTAGCCCATTCAGTAAGGAATAATGAGTTTCTGTTTGTCTGCCCCAAGTCTATATTTATATGTGTCAAATTCTCCAAGGGGGATACTCTCGGAACCGGGAATGGATTTGTGATTATAGATCATCTTGTCCAACCCATTTACCAGTAAAAAGTCAATCTCCCCCTGCTCCCTTTCCTG
>JAOZKX010000161.1 GCA_029935135.1 Desulfocapsa sp. | reverse complement strand
TGGCAGAACTCGCCTCATCCAGTACGAGAAGTGACGGCTCGCGGCAAAGGACTCTGGCAATGGCCAGGAGTTGCTTTTCACCCGTTGACATGGCCTGACCGCCTTCTCCAATAATGGTACTCATCCCTTCGGGCAGTCCAGAGACAAACTCAGTTAATTGTGCATGTTGCAGCAATTGGTCTATCTCGAATTTGTTCTTTCCGGTGTTCAGGGCGATATTGTTGAGCAAGGTGTCCTGCAGGATCAGCGTCTCCTGCATAACAACTCCAACTGCCTGGCGCAGTCTACTGCTGGGGATTGTCTGCAGGGGGTGTCCGGCAAGGGAGATGGTACCGCTGTCAGGTTCATAAAAACGAAGGAGGAGGTTGATTAGTGTTGATTTACCACTTCCTGTGGGACCGACGATAGCCACCGTCTCACCCTCCTGGATGGAAAAGGAGATGTCGTGCAGGATCTGCTGTTCCGGGTTGTAGCCGAATTGTATATTGCTAAAGGAGAGCGGCCCGGTGAGGGGGATGGTTTTTCCGTTTTGTACAACTTTTTCCACTTGTTCCTGCTGAGCCCTGGTATCGAGTAGGTTAAAAATGCGTTCAGCAGAGGCAAGGGCTGATTGGACAATGGAGTATTTTTGTGAAAGCTCACGCAGGGGCTGGAAAAAGAGGCGCATATAGGAGAGAAAGGCGACCAGCTCCCCGAGAGTCAGTTGCTGCTGAATGATTTGGCCGCCACCATACCAGAGGATCACAGCGATTGCCAGCGAGCTCATAAGCTCGGTCAGGGGCATAAAGGTGCCGAAGAGGCGAATCTGTCGCAAGGTCTTTTGGAGATAGCCGTTGTTCAACCTGGCAAAGTCTCCTTTCATATCTTCGGACCTGCCAAAGAGCTGGACCAGATATATTCCGGAGACAGCCTCCTGGATAAAACTGTTCAGCCTGGAGAGCTGTTGCCGAATGGCACGAAACTGTATTCGTGCAAGTCTGGAGAAAAGAATGGTGACCGTTGTTGCCAGTGGGACAAAGAGGGAGAGGAGTAAAGCCAGGTGGAAATTCATATAGAAGAGCAGGATTAAGATGCAACTCATGCGCAGCAGATCATTGAAAAGGGTCACCATGATTGAGGTGAACATCTCATGCATGTTCTGCACATCATTGGTCAATCTGGTCACCAGGCGGCCCACCGGTTGTTTCGTGAAAAACTGTAAATCGATTTTCAGCATATGGCTGAAGAGATCCTGACGCAGAGTCTGCATAATGGATTGTCCGATCCATTCCAGCAGCAGCACCTGACAAAAGGCGGCCAGAAAATTAATGCAGATCAGTCCGCCGTACAGTACAGCGTAATGGGCAAGTCCGCTGATACGGAGATCAAAAGTCTGCCTGCTGTTGGTGATAAAAAGATCAATGGCCTGCTGCATCAAATATGGCAGGCCCAGGGTTGCACCGGTAACAAAAAGTGAGAGAAGTACAGCCCCGGAAAATGGGAGAATAAAGGGTTTGAGATAGGAAAGGATCCGCCGCCATAGACCTTTTTCAGAGATGGATGGCGTGTACCCCTCTTCAAAGTAACCAAAATTACGCATGGACCACTCCCGATGTATCTTCCTGAAGGCGCTGTCGTCGGATAATATCCCGTAAAAAGGAGTTGTTCAGCGCAAGCTCCTCATAGCTGCCAATATCCTCGATCTGTCCTCTTGCCATAACGATGATTGTGTCAGCCATGGCCAGTTGTTTGACCCGTTGACTGACCCAGAGGACAACTTTTCCCTCCATCCAGGGAGTGATATTGTTCATTATCTCCTGCTCTGTAGCCGTATCGACTGCCGCCAGGCTGTCATCAACGATCAGGACAGGCCGGTCACAGAGCAGGGCCCTTGCCAGAGCAATTCGTTGTCGCTGTCCACCAGAAAGCGTAACACCTTTTTCACCAATCTGGCTGTCGTAGCCGTCGGGCAGTGCCATTATCTCATCGTGTATTGCCGCCGCTGCTGCTACCCGGATGATATCTTCCATCTTGCTCTCCGGGACCGCAAAGGCAATATTGTCTGCAATGCTGCTGGAAAAGAGCATCGCCTCCTGGCCCACGAAACTGATCATATTTTGCACGGATTGCGGTGGAATTGTATTGATGTCCAGTCCATCCACAAGAATCGTTTTGTCGGGCACGGGATACATTCTGGCAATAACCTGACAAAGGCTTGTTTTGCCACATCCGGTGGGACCGGTTACGCCAAAGATACCAGGTTTGAGGTGGAGAGTGATAGAGTCAAGAATAAGCCGTTCCGAACGAGGATAGCTGAAGCTGAGATTTTGCAGATGAAACAGAGGGGTTTCAGGTTTTATCCCTTCTGTACCCGCTGGCAGTTGTGATTCTGTCTCCAGCAAAAGGGCAATGCGCTTCAGTGAAGTGATCCCCTTCTGGCCAAGATTTGTCACCCAGCCCACTGCCATCATGGGCCATATCAACATATAGAGATAGGTGATAAAGGCAACAAAATCACCCATGCTTATGGTTTCCTCTATCACAAGTTTCCCGCCAAAATAGAGGACCAGCAGCATGGCGCTGCTGCCCACCAGCGTGGCAATGGGGAAGAGTAAGCCCTGAATGACAGCTACCCGAATACTCGACTGTACATATTCACGGCCAAGATCTTCAAAGCGTTTTGCCTGTGATGTCTCAAGGGTGTAGGCCTTGAGGAGACGAATGGAGGAAATGGAGGAGCGTGCAAATTCAGTCATCAGGGAAAACTGTTCCTGGACCCGGTCAAAGCGGTGATGCAGGCGTCCGGAAAGGAAGCGGGTGGCCAGGGCGAGAAAGGGCATGGGGAGCAGGGCAAGCAGAGTGAGGGTGCCGTGAATATGAAACATAAAAAAGATTGCCGCAATGGACATGACAAGTGCGTCCACCGCTGCAACCAGTCCCATTCCACAGGCCATTTGTACGGCTGAGAGATCATTTGAGCAATGGGCCATAATGGAACCGGTGCTGTAGCGGGTAAAAAAGGTTCCATCCATTTTCATAATATGGTTGAAAATCTTCCTGCGCAGGTCCCGTTCCAGATGCCTTGAGAAGCCAATAACCAGATAGCGCCAGGAAAAGCGAAGGATGGTGGCGAAAAGGCCAATAATACAGATAAGAAGGGCCAGGCGCAGGAGTGATGTCTGATTAATGCTACCTGCTGTAAGTCCATCAATACCATATTTTAAAATTCTCGGGATGGTCAGCTGGAGAAAGTCGACCCCCAGAAGGGCAAGCAGTCCTAGTCCAATGCGCAGACGGTGTTTATGATAGATGGGTGCCAGCAGCTGCAGGAGTCGGGACAGAGTAAGTGGCTTCTTGGCGGTATTATCAGGAGTCACTGGTCTCTCCTGAGTGAGGGTCGCAATAATGGACGAGAGACAGAATGGTGTCCAGTTGTCTGTAGATAAGGTCCAGCAGACGAAGAACAGGGGCTTGATGGCGGGAGTCATCATGGTGTCGAAGGCGTATCAATTGTCTGGCCGCCGTGGTGAGTTCGTGTGACAGTGTCTCATGGTAAAGTTGATCGCTGTACCAGCAGCTGAACATGCCGCTGATAACTTTTTCAAGATGCGGACCAAGGTCTGCAGGGAGCGGCTCATTATTTCTGCTGAATGCCAGCAGGGCATTGATATGGGAAGAGAGTACATTGAAATGAAAAATAAGCTGGTCCAGTGAGTCGATGTGAGACTGGGTGTGATATGGTTCCCGAAGCATTTGCTGATAGCTGGCAAGGAGATTGTTCTGGGCGGTAAAGAGCTGGCGACGCTTTCTGGTAAGATGTTCTGAGGGGATCGTTGGATCAGAGAGAGAATGGGTCCAGGTAAGCATAATGTTTTTGTATGCGGTGAGGGTCGCCAGGAGATCCCTTCGAATGCCGCTCCCATGAAATTGGGGCCAGAGAAGTATATTGGAAATAAAGGCCAGTGAACAGCCCAGCAGGGTATCGATAAGTCTGGGGAGAATGATTTCTTCACCGTTACCGATTACAGCCTGATAGCCGATGACCAGAAGTGTTGTGACGCCAAGGATAGCAAGCGTTCTGTTATGGAAGATCATGCTGAAGGCAAAGAGCCCTGTGAAAATAACAAGGACAATCAGGACCCACTGGGAAGGGCAATATGAGATAAAGAGGAGTCCAGCCCCGACTCCGCCAATTGTGCCGACTATGCGTTGCCCAATAAGGGTACGGGTTGCCAGATATCCACTTTGCATTACAAAAATAATAGCCAGGATTGTCCAGTAGCTCTTTGAGAGGTTCAGCAAGTCTGCCAGGAGCAGACCGGCAATGACTGTTACACTCAGTCGCAGGCTGTAGCGTAGTATTGGTGAGAAAATGTTGAGGTGAGGGGTGAGTACATCAAGAAGAGTTCCCGGTGATGCTGGTAAGGACAGGGATCGTTGAAAGGCTGGTGCCTGGGTGTGGAGCAGGTTCTGAATCATCCGGAAATGGATTTTAAGCGAGTAGACAAGAGTCCGATTTTTAATTGTTTTGTGAAGAATGGCTTGCTGCAGGCCTGTCAGCGATCTGTTCACTGACATATCTATCTGCCGGTGTGTTTTTATGGCAAAGCTTTTGTACTTCAGACTGGCTATGATCTCGTGGGTAAAGTCATCAAACCAGGGTGTCACCTCCTGGTTTTGGATTATTTCCCGTATCTTTGTTGTTTTATGCTGGTTTGACTGGAGCAGCTCCATCAGGTCTATGGCAAAGAGAAAGTTCTGTTCCAGTTCTTTGAGTTCACCGTTGTAGCGTTGTTCCCCATATCGATTGAGGTAGCTTTTACAGTTTGTCAACAAAGTGTGAAATTTCTCCTGCTGTTTAAAGAGGAGGGTAAGGTCATCCTGGCTTGGTTGCCGATGAAAATTCTTTGCCTTTAAGGCGTAATACTCAGCAATTTCCACAAACATCTGGGCAATATTATTTCGCAGGATCCGGTGTCCCTGCCAGAGTGTCCATATCATGGAAAAGAGGCCGAACCAGAGTATACCAATTCCGAAAAACAGTGGGAAAATCCAGAAAGGGTCCTGCTCCAGCCAGAGAAGGGAAAATGTAGCTGCCAGCATGGCACCGGTACCGAGTCGTCCGCTTTGTGTCCCCCAGATGGCAAACATGGCAAAACAGAATGTGAGAGGGAAAAAGATGAGTGGTGTGGGGATATCAAGGTGTGCCAGGGCAAGAACCAGAAAGGATGTGGAGACAAAAAGAAGGAGTATTTTCAGGAGACGGAGGAAGAAGTGTGGGCATGGCTGGTCAAGTCTGGCAAACATAACAGGTAAAAGACTGATAACAGCAAAAAGAGTGTATTGGTCACTGTCGAGAAAATGAGAAATAAGGAGAAGAATACTGACGGCAAGGGAAAGTTTTATCCCCTGGTTGACCATGGGGTGGTAAAATCCCTGCAATACAAGATGGTTAAGAGGTTTTTTCATGCAGAACAGTGCGTCTCTTTGATTACTTTTTCAGCAGGAGTTGATCTATTGGCACTAAATTCTGTTTATTCTCAGTTCGATGCAGTGTAAAGAAAATCGAGAATATTTCAACATTCGGGTACAGGTTACAGAACAATAAGTTTTAGTGCCTCTATACGGAACTCAGCCACAAATTGATTGATACTATCGGCACCAGGGCAGGCCACTACTCAATCCGAGGGACGCCATAAACCCATCCCTG
>JAOZKX010000160.1 GCA_029935135.1 Desulfocapsa sp. | reverse complement strand
CGTGTGCAGGCGGCTCGGGATATCACCACTGCCAATATCTATATCCTTCTTTCCAAGGGCAGTGAATTGTACGATTCGTCTTTTCGTGATATTCTTGTTCCTGTTTTGGCAGAACGGGTTCAAACTACTTATGAATCAAATCTACTCCAGTTTTTGCTGGCTGTTGATCCGGAAAATAACCATGTTTCTGACTTTATTATCAGTCTGGCCCAGCGGGGAAAGCTGGCCCTCTTTTTTCCAGAAGATTCCGGAGAGCAGCAACAAGTACTGGATCTTGTCACCGAGTCAGCTTTCCAGGATGAACATAGTCTGATTCTTTTTTCTGCCACCTTTATGAAACTTTTGCAAAATATTGAACCGGAGACCCGCACTTACCTGATTGCCAATATGCTCACGGCCATTCGTGAGGGAAATACTGTTTTTACCATTCAGCTTCGTGTTATTCTTCAGTATTACATTCAGTATTATGCTGAATTTGTGGGGCAGGTGGATACCATCCGCATCAATATGATGATGTATGAGTATGGGGCCATTCCCCTTGAGTGGTACAGTCGTACACCCTTTGCCGAGTGGAAGGAAGATGGCCGCCTTTCCAGCCTTTCTGTCTTTCACTCCGATGATGATGGCAAACAGTCCTTTCTCTCCAATTGCAATTATCTGTTTAAACAGGGCTACAGGCCACGAGTTTCCGTTAGTTTTCGTCTCGGTGCCCCTGCAACAGCAGTCAATCGCGGGAGGGCTTTGACAGAGGGCTTTTCTGCCTCACCATCTGCCTCCCTGAACACTTTATTCAAGATACAGAAAAAGGAAGCCCTGGTTGTTGACTGGACAAAACGGGTCAATGGAATTGATATTTCCCATTCCATTTATGTCTTTCAGGGTGAAGGGACACAGGAAAAGCTGTTACAGCAGTTTCTGCAGGGTGGCCATGAGATGTTTGCCCAGCGGGGGCATTCCTATTGGCGCAAAGAACAACTGATTGAACCGCTGCAGAAACTTGTGAAAGATGGGCGGATCAGTGAAGAAGAGCTTCTGGCCAAGCAGCGTTTTATGTCTCTGGGCTCCTGCGGGGGGATTCAAGCCTACTCGGAACTGGCAACAGTTTTTAAGAATAATGTAGATATCCTTGCCACAGTAGGTACAGGAAAAGCAGTGATTAACAATCCCTATAACCAGTTTCTCTTTGAGGCAGTGGCCAAGGCCAAGGATAATTTGAGTTGGGATGATGTGGCAAATCAATCTGCCAGGATCTTTAAACGCGGACTTGGTGAAGATTATCTACAGCCCGGATCGCTGCCCGCCATTCTCCATAAAATAATGGATCAGAAAAGTATCGACCATGTCACTCATTAAGCGCACAGAGCTCCCAAAGCTCCTGCAGGACATAGAAAGAGGAGAATTTCACCAACTCTATCTCTTTTTTGGAGAGCGCTATCTCTGTCGGGAGGCTGCAGACACCTTGCAAAAGGCATTGCTTGCCCGAGGTTCCGGCGGTTCAATGCATGCTATTGATGGTGATAATGAGGATAGTGGCAGGACCCTTGGAAAGCTTATGAATTTTAGCCTGTTACCCGGATTGCAGATTTACCGGGTGACGGACAGCAGGCTTTTCCATTCAAAAAATACAGCTTCTTCTATCTGGGCGAAGGTTGAACAGGCGCATGCAGATAAAAAAGATGTTGCCTGTTGCCGGCAGCTCCTGGCCTTTATTGATCTGGCAGGACTTTCCCCGGAGGATCATCTGCAGGAGATAGAGGCAGGACAATGGCAGAAACTGTTCGGCTTTTCCAGGCCCTCAGGGAAGCTTTTGTGGGCAGATGAGTTACTGGCCGCTGTTGCAGTGAAAAAGAAATCTGCCGCTGGAGGAGATATCAGCAGTCGTTACCAGGAGGCATTTAGCAAAGGTGTGCCTCCCTCAAATATCCTGCTGCTTACTGCCGAGGCCGTTGATAAACGAAAGAAATTTTTCACATTTATCAAAAAAACAGGTATGGCGGTGGATTGCTCTGTGGCTGTCGGAGCAAGTGCTGCAGCCCAGAAGGGGCAGAAAGAAGTACTGCGTGAGCTGGTGATGAAAACGCTGGCCGAATATGGGAAGAAGATGCAGCCAAGGGTTCTGGAACTTCTCTTTGAACGGGTGGGCTTTCATCCTGTGGCTGTGATGATGGAGACGGCGAAACTCGCCCTGTCTATAGGTGACAGGGATCTTGTCACTGTGGAAGATCTTGATGCCATGGTGGGGCGAACCCGGGAAGATGCACTTTTTGAGCTCACTGATGCCTTTGGCAAGCGACAGGCCGGTAGAGCCCTTGTCCTGGTGAACAGGCTGCTGGAAAATGGTATTCATGGACTGGCAATACTTGCTACCATGAAGAACTACCTGCGCAGGCTGTTGATCTTTCGCTCCCTGCAGCTGCAGGGAGAGCCGCATTATCAGAAAGGTATGAGCGCCCAGCAGTTTCAGGGGAGTTATCTTCCTGCTCTAAAGGAAAAAGGGGAGTGGCAGGAACTGTTGAAGGGACATCCCTACGCTCTCTATATGAGTTTTACCAAGGCAGGTGAATTTTCCTGTTCCCAGCTGAAAAATTGGTTGACCCTTCTTCTGCAGGCCGAATTTCGCCTGAAAGGTGCTCCTCTTCCTCCGGAACTGGTATTGGAAGAGCTTTTTTTAAGTATGCTGGTGAGAAAGTAGGAAGAATATTTGAAAAAAACCCAAATCGTCCTTATGATACACTTACAGTAGAAAATACCTTTTGTAGAAGGGCAGAGAATTGGCGTTTAAAAAAAACAAGCTGAAGAAAGATGAGTGATAAAAAAGGATCAACGGCAACCAAAGACAGGATTGAGGTGCAAGAACCCTCTCTGTATAAGGTTTTGCTGCATAATGATGACTATACATCCATGGAATTTGTGATTTCTATTCTGGAAAATGTGTTTCGTAAAGACACCGCCGAGGCCAGCAGGATAATGATGAATGTGCATGAGGAAGGTGTGGGTGTGGCAGGGATATTTATCCGGGACATCTGTGAAACAAAAGTGGCCATAGTACATGATCTTGCTCAGCAGAATGAGTACCCATTGCGTTGTTCCATTGAAAAAGTATGAAAAATCATAACGGTTGCAGATATGTTAAGTAAAACATTGGAAATAGCCCTGGTAAGGGCAATACGAGAGGCCAAAAGCTATAATCACGAGTATGTCACAGTGGAGCATATGCTCTACGGTCTGCTCCATGATGAGCTGACGGAATATATTATTCGGGAATGCGGTGGCTCTGCTGATAGTTTAAAGAGACGACTGGAATCATTTTTTTCTGGAGAGTTGCCTACCTATGGTGATAAGGGAAGAGGCGAGCCTGCACAGACAATCGGTTTTAACCGTGTGCTGCAGCGAGCTGTTGCCCATGTACAGAGTTGCGGCAAGAAAAGGGTGGATAGTGGTGATGTGCTGGTTTCCATCTTTTCAGAGGTTGAATCTCATGCGGTATACTTCTTAGGTTCAGAGGGGCTTGGTCGGATGTCGGTGGTTGAATTTATCTCCCATTCTATTCCAGACGATCTCCCGGAAAACCTCCAGAAAGAGCCGTTGGCAGAGATGCCAAAAGAGGTAAAAGGCGGCAAAGAGGCTAATAAAGACGAAAAAGTACTGCAGGAATTCACGGTGAATTATGCCAGAAGTGCTGCAGCAGGAAAGCTTGACCCTCTTATTGGACGAAGCAATGAAGTCCATCGAATGATGCAGGTGCTTTGTCGGAGAAAGAAGAACAATCCCCTGCTGGTGGGTGAGCCTGGTGTCGGCAAAACTGCTATTGCCGAAGGTTTGGCCCTTCTTATCCATGCAGACAAGGAAGCCCGGGAAGCGGATAAAAAGGCACTGGTCCCTGATCTTCTTCAGGATGAGGAAATCTACCTCCTGGATATGGGTGGGCTTGTTGCAGGTACCAAGTATCGTGGCGATTTTGAAAAACGGCTGAAGTCCGTTATTGCCGCAGTCGAACGCAAGGGGAATGCGATCTTATTTATTGATGAGATGCACACCATTGTCGGTGCCGGTGCCACGAGTGGCGGTTCCATGGACGCATCTAATCTGCTGAAACCGGCTCTGCAGGCGGGAACATTACGCTGCATTGGTTCCACCACCTATGAAGAGTATAAAAACCATATTGAAAAAGATCGGGCTCTGTCCCGCAGGTTTCAGAAAATTGATGTGGAAGAACCGTCAGTGGAAGATACCAAACGGATCCTGCAGGGATTGCAGTCCCGTTATGAAGAACATCATCGGGTGACCTATTCAAAGACGGCCCTGCGTGCTGCAGCAGAGCTTGCCGATCGCTATATTAATGATCGTTTTCTGCCAGATAAGGCAATTGATGTGATGGATGAAGTGGGTTCCGCCTTTCGTATGGCTGGAAAACTTGAAAAAGTTGTTAAGGTGCGTGATATTGAAAAGGTGGTCTCGCGCATTGCCCGGGTACCAGCCAAAAGTGGATCGCGTGCAGAGCTTGGCTCTTTACAGGAGCTGTCCGCTTCCATGAAAAAGGTGATCTTTGGACAGGATTCTGCAATTGAAGCCGTTGTTAAAGCGGTGAAACGATCGCGAGCCGGTCTTGGCAATCCCGATTCACCTACTGGCAGTTTCCTCTTTGCCGGTCCCACCGGTGTTGGCAAGACAGAGGTGGCCAGACAGCTGGCGTCCACTCTCTCCATTCACTTTGAACGATTTGATATGAGTGAGTATATGGAGAAACATGCTGTTGCCCGTCTGATTGGTGCACCTCCCGGGTATGTCGGCTTTGAACAGGGAGGCTTGCTTACTGAAGCGATTCGCAAGCATCCTTATTCTGTTCTTCTCCTTGATGAGATTGAAAAAGCACATCCTGATATTTTTTCCATCCTTCTGCAGGTGATGGATCATTCTACTCTCACTGATAATTCGGGGAGAAAGGCTGATTTTAGAAATGTAATTATCATTATGACCACCAATGCCGGGGCGCGTGAAATGGCCAGTGCACCCATTGGCTTTGTTGCCGAGAAAAAGGGGCGTGGTGAGAAGGCTGTAAAAAACCTCTTCTCTCCGGAATTTCGTAATCGCCTCGATGGAATGATTTCCTTTGCAGCCCTTGCTCCCAAAGCAGTAGAACAGGTGGTGGAAAAGCTGATGACAGAGCTTGCAGTGCAGCTTGCAGAGAAAAAAGTTTCCATTTCTCTTACCGCCAAGGCATGCTCATGGCTGGCCCGGAAGGGGTACGACCCGGCCTTTGGAGCCAGACCTCTGCGCCGTCTGCTTATGAAAGAAATTGGGGATACGCTGACCGATGAGATCCTTTTCGGACAGTTGCTTTCTGGCGGTAAAGTAACGGTGGGGATGCGAAACGACAAGTTGAGCTTCACCTATAAAAAAATCAAATAACTCTCTTATGTTTGCGGAAATGGTAGAAGAGTTAACGCAGGGAGTGCTTCCTGGCCTTGCTGCCCTGCGCGGCAGGTCTCATGCCGGGGTGACCAAAAAACTGGCCGTTATCGCCCTTCCCCCAACCTATTGGGAGAAAGATCCCAAACGTAATCCTGATACCCGGCACCTGTTATGGGCAATTTTTCTGCTTCACGATGCAGACCTTCTCGATGTGATGATTGGCATAGTGCTTATGGAACAGGCAGAACGGGAAGGCTTGTCCGCAGAGTCTTTTTTGCAAACGAGCCTTGATGAATTGTT
>JAOZKX010000159.1 GCA_029935135.1 Desulfocapsa sp. | reverse complement strand
GCTGATAGAAAATGTTGACAGGAAACTGATGGGAAACTGATGGGTTTCGGGTATTGGGTTTTAGGTGTTGGGTAAAAGATTAAAACCCAAAACCTAAAACCCAATACCCAATACCCAATACCCAATACCCAATACCCAATACCTACAAGGCGAGAGAAGAGTCCATGGCAACACGAATCTATATATTACATTTCCCCAAAGAGACCAGTAATGAACCCATTATCTATCAACTGGTGAAGCAGTATGATGTTGAGTTTAATATTTTAAAAGCTGATATTCTTCCCCATCGCGAGGGAGTTATGATTCTGGAATTGAAAGGGGTGAAAGAAAAAGTAAATGAAGGGCTGGAATATCTGAAGTCTTTCGGGGTAGGGGCCGAACGACTGGCTGCTGCTATTAACAGAGATGAGGAGAAATGTTTTCAGTGCGGAGCATGTACTGGAATTTGCCCTGTGGGGGCACTCTTTATCAAGCGGCCGTCCATGGAGGTTATTTTTGATCCTGAAAAATGTACGGGCTGTTCACTCTGTGTACCAATTTGTCCAGTACGGGCCATGGAGGTTTCACCCATCAGCAGCATATTAACAGAAGCTGCTGAGAAAATTGTTGTTTAGCGGGCTGCGCTGAGGGTTTACTCCGTCGTTTCCGGTTCTGGGGCAGGAACTACCTCTTCGTCATCTTCGGAAAATAAAGTCCAGTCCGGCAGGAGTGTGTCGCTGAACCAGGAGCCGAGGTTAAATCCCGGTGGTTCTCCTGCCTCGATCTGTGCCAGTAGTTCCGTTGCCTTTGGGGTAATGGTGGCATCAGGGTATGTGTTTACCAGATATTGCAGGCGGGTCTGTGCCTCGCTGTATTTTTCTGTGCGCAGGTAAAATTCCACGACAAAATATTCATGGTTTACCAGGAACTCTTCAGCTGCACGAATGCGTGCTCTGGCCTCGGTGATATATGGTGAGCTTGGAAATGCTCGTTTGAGCTTTTCAAATTCGATGATGGCCTGTTCTGCACCAGTGGTATCACGGTCAATTCGGTCAATTTGCTGATAATTACACATGGCAGACTGATACATGATGTAGGGGATTGCCTCGTTGGTGGGATGGCGTTCTTCAAATTCCTGATAGAGCAGCAGGGCCTCCTGGTAGTTCTCCATAAAATAGTTGCTGTCCGCACCTTTTAGTTCAGCCAGCATGGCTTCAGGGCTGAATGGATAGTAGTCCAGGATTTCATCAAAATATTTTAGAGCGTTGTAGTAATCTCCCTGGGAGAACTCCTCCATACCTTTGCTGACAAGTGTTGAGGCGGCCATGCGTACCTTGTCGCCACTGCCAAACCAGGCTTCCATTGTTGCGCATCCACTCAAGCTAAAAAGCATGAGCAGGACAAGTACAGGTGTGAGGAGAAGATGTAGTGCTGGAGAATGGTGTATTTGGGGAGTTAAAAAAGATGCCATGGTAATAGGTTATTACTGATCTAGTTAAGGTTGGTAAGATACTCTTCAGCAGCAAGGACGGCTGTAGCTCCCTCGCCGGCAGCATTGATGACCTGGCGAACCTTTTTGCTGCGAATGTCGCCTGCAGCAAAAACGCCCTCAATAACGGTATTTGTCTCACAGTTTGTGGGGATAAAGCCACCCTGGTCAGCATTCAGCATATCCAGTGGCAGCATGTCATTATTGGGAATAACCCCGATAAGGACAAAAATTCCCTCAACAGCGAGGCTGGATTTCGTGCCATCTCTGTTGAGAAGGCGTAATGATTCTACCCCTTCATTTCCTTCAATGCCTGTGACTGTGGTATCCCAGAGATAATCTATCTTCTCATTGGCAAAGGCTTTTTCCTGCACAACCTTTGTTGCCCGCAGTTCATCACGACGATGAATAAGAGTCACTTTGCTGGCAAATTTGGTGAGGTGTGCTGCTTCCTGGACGGCCGTGTTGCCACCCCCAACTACTGCAACATGCATGTTGCGGTAAAATGGTGCATCGCAGGTGGCACAGTAGGAGACCCCTTTGCCGGTAAGCTCTTTTTCACCGGGGACTCCAAGCATGCGTGGGCTGGCTCCCGTACAGATAATCAGGGTATCGCAGCTGAGCTGATCACCATTGTCAAGTTCCAGCTGTTTAATCGGGGCCGACAGGTCCATGGAGATTACATTTCCAAACATGGAGTGCAGATCAAAACGCTTTGCCTGGGCGGCCATTTTTTCGGCCAGGTCAAACCCGGAAAGCCCATCCGGGAAACCGGGGTAATTGTCTATCCAGTCGGTGAGCAGCACCTGGCCACCTTCGGCACCTTTTTCTATCAACAGGTGATCCATGCGGGCACGGGCTGCATAAAGCCCAGCTGTCAGGCCCGCAGGACCACCGCCTAGAATAATGAGAGAATGGTGTGTTGCTGCCATAATGGTTTTCTAGAGACCTTTTTCAATGAGTTCGATCAGCTGTGGTTTACCTACAGCTCCGGTGATCTGGTCTATTTTTTCACCACTTTTGAAAAGAATTAATGTGGGGATCGCCCGAATGCTGAATTTCCCGGGTGTGGCTGGGTTGTCGTCGACATTCATCTTGACGATGGTGAGTTTCCCATCATATTCCTCGGCCAGAGCTTCGACTACAGGGCCGATTGCCTTACAAGGGCCGCACCATGGGGCCCAGAAATCAACAAGGCAGGGGATGTCTGAGGAAATTAATGATTCAAAATCGGCATCACTTACTGATTGTACTTTGTCACTGGCCATTATTTGTTCTCCTATCTGAAATGGATCCTGTTCATATTTATAGATGTTTGAGAAAAAACACTTAACAAGACAATGTACCCTTTGACAGTTTTCATGACAAGAAAAATCGGGTACAAAAAAACACCCTGTCCGCTAACGGCGTGTATGGCTGGAGAAAAGGTCAAGGAATGAATGCTGTTAGGTCGTTTTTTGTAACAAACTCATGCTATATTTACTGCTTTATGTTTTAAAGCATAATAGAAAGCGTGTTGGATCATATTCAAATGGAATGTAATGGGAGTCAAAATGGAAACAACGATATCTTCGAAGATGTTTGAAATGGCAAAAAAAGTAATTCCAGGTGGAGTGAACAGTCCCGTCAGGGCCTGCAACTCAGTGGGATGTGACCCTGTTTTTATCCAGAAGGCAAAGGGGGCTAAAATATATGATGTGGATGGCAATGAGTATCTTGATTTTGTCTGTTCATGGGGCCCTATGATCCATGGACATGCAAAAGCTGAAATTATGGATGCTGTCACGGAAGCCGTCAAAGATGGCACATCCTTTGGAGCACCGACCACAAAAGAGATGGCCCTCGCTTCAATGGTTGTGGAGGCTGTGCCATCGCTGGAAAAGGTACGCTTTGTGAATTCCGGTACCGAGGCGACCATGAGTGCTGTGCGTCTGGCCCGCGGATTTACCGGCAAGGATGTTATTGTTAAATTTGACGGTTGCTATCATGGTCATGCAGATTCTTTTTTGATTAAAGCGGGTTCTGGAGTAATTACTCTCGGCATTCCTGGCAGTCCAGGAGTTCCAGAAGATGTCGTTAAAAATACCATCTCCATTCCTTATAATAATGAGGTCGTGCTGGAGGAGACGCTGCGTACAAAAGGGGACCAGATTGCCTGTGTTATCGTGGAGCCGGTTGCCGGCAATATGGGGTGTGTACCTCCCTCAGAGACATTTTTGCAAAAGCTTCGTGAATTGACAGAGGAGCTGGGAATTGTATTGATTTTTGATGAGGTGATCACCGGCTTTCGTCTTTCCTATGGCGGTGCACAGGAACATTTCGGGATTATGCCGGACTTGACCTGTCTTGGCAAAATAATTGGCGGTGGCTTGCCTGTTGGAGCTTATGGCGGCAAGGCAGAGATTATGGATCAGATTGCTCCTGACGGTCCGGTTTATCAGGCGGGCACTCTCTCCGGCAACCCTCTGGCCATGGCTGCAGGTATTGCCAATCTGAAATTGCTGCAGGAACCAAACTTTTATAAAGAGTTAAATGAAAAGGCAGAATTTTTGGCTGACGGTCTGACACAGGCAGCTAAATCGGCAGGTATTCCGGTAACGCTCAATCGGGTTGGCTCACTTATGACCGGATTTTTTACAAGCGAGAGCGTGACGGATTTTGATTCGGCCATGGGTGCTGATACAGATCGCTATGCTGTCCATTATCGTCAGATGCTCAGTAAGGGGATAAACCTTGCTCCGTCACAGTTTGAGGTTGCTTTTGTCTCCGCTGCTCATAGTATGGATGAGCTGAAAAAGGTGATAGAAATGACTGAATGGTCATTCAAAAAATTGGCTTAAAAGTAAAAAAATCGTTGACTTTGGCGGGTGGGCATGCTAACAAATTTGATCTGTTTGCCACTGCGTTTTGAGTGCTCTGGAAATTTTGTGTTTATTGTTATTATCTGATGATACATTTATGAGGGAACTTGTACTGGGCTTCTTCTCACTTACCGGGGCGGAGTTTTGAGAGGTGGTAACAAAAATGGCTAAGAAACTAAGTACTGAGATGGTTGATCTGCTCGGGAACTACGGGCATATCGGATTTACTTTTGTAGCTGCTATTTTTATAGGCCTTGGAGGTGGTATTTACCTGGATGAGCATTTCTTCGATGGAAGTACTTCACCCTGGTTCACCTTTATCGGCCTGGCCTTTGGCATAGGCGCTGGATTTAAGAGTTTGTTTGACATCCTACAGACACCAGCGGCCAGATCAGAGGATGAGGATACAGAAGGTTGACTGGCTGTGCTTGATATTTCCTTAAAACAGATACAGGCATTGAGTTTTGGATTCCTTGTGGCGCTGATTGGTGGGTCGTGGCTGATTATGTCATGGCCTTTTGCGCAGTCAGTACTCGTTGGTGGTGTGATTGCCATTGCGAGTTTTTTTTCAGGACATAGAGACATTGCTTCTTTTCTGGAAACCTTTGAACCTCCCGAAGAGGGAAAGGAAAAAGAAAAGAAGGGAAGTGGAAAGTCCATTTATATTATTAAATTTTGGCTCCGACTGGCTTTAATTGCAGTTATCCTGCTGTTCTTTATCAAGAGCGGCAAGGCTAATGTGATTGGGCTGCTTCTGGGGCTATCAACTGTAGTTTTTGCCATTATTCTGACAACACTCAGTGTGGCAGGGCGCTACTTTTTAAGCAGGAAAGGGTAAGAGGGAGAGTTATGGAACATCCGATACTATTTATTTCACTTATTTTGGAGAAATTGGGGCTGCCGATTCCACATGGCCCCATTGGGAATGGGTTTCTGGAGAAACTGTGTGAACCGTATATGACCTATACTTGGTTTGTTATCATTTTTCTGGCGGTGGTTGGCAAACTGACTCTCAGCAATATCGAGATGATCCCCGGTAAGGGACAGAACTTCTGGGAACTGGCCATTGGTGGAATGCATGACTTCTTTACCACCAATATGGGTGAGGAACTCACAGAAAAGCTTTTTCCCATGATTGCTACCTTTGCACTCTATATTGCAGTGGCTAACCTGATCGGCCTTATCCCCGGTTTCATGTCCCCCACTTCATCGATCAACACCACTCTGGCCCTGACCATTATTGTCTGGGTAACCCATCATCTCATCGGTATTCGTGCCCATGGTATGGGTTATATCAAACATTTTCTTGGACCGATTCCGGTTCTGATTCCATTGATGCTGCCCATCGAGCTTATCAGTAATATTGCTCGTCTGCTTTCACTCTCCATTCGTCTTTTCGGTAATATCATGGCGAAAG
>JAOZKX010000492.1 GCA_029935135.1 Desulfocapsa sp. | reverse complement strand
TCTCAAAGCTGATTTATGAACCTCTGCCCAGACATGACCCCATTCAGCGTCAGCCTGACATAACACTTGCCAAAGAAAAGCTTGGCTGGGAACCAGGTATACAGCTGGAAGAGGGATTAAAGAAGACTATTCCCTATTTTGAAGGTCTGTTGAAAGGCTAGGAGAGACTGTCCTGAAACAGGGGAAATCCTTTGCCGGGTAATTCTTCCATGAAAATTGTTACAGATGTTGGCGTGATCGGGCTTGCCCGGTTGTTTGAAACAGCCAGGACCGGGATTTACCGGGTTATTTCCAGCCTGACCACGGAACTTCTGGCAAGAGATGATATTGACATCAGTTTTTCTTCCCTCTCTTCCCTGCAGGTCAACCAGCTTACGGCCAGAACGCTTGCAGAGCAGGGCTTCTCCGGCAAGGAATTTCCGGGAAACCGGTGGGAGAATATGCTTAAATCCTGTGCCGGTTTAAACAGTGAGTCCCCCCAGAATGATCTGTCGGCAAAGGTCTTGTCAAAATTGCACCGTCTCTCCCTGGGGCGGAGAATAGGCCGTCAGGCCGATATTTACCATTCACAGTACTCCGCACTCCCCAGTTTTACAAATGATCGCAGCCCGGTGAAAATTCTGACCGTTTATGACATTATTCCCCTCAAACACCCGGAATATTTCGCTGACGGTTTTGTGGATGAGTTTCGCCCCATTGTCGAATCCTTTTCCTCTGAAAAAGATTACCTTTTTACCATTTCTGAGTGTACAAAACGAGATGTCTGTGCCTGGTTTGATATGGATCCGGCAAGGGTGTTTGTGACACCGCTGGCGGCAGCAGCAGAACTCTATTATCCGGTGGAGGACATCTCTGAACTGGAAAGAGTGCGGCGGAAGTTTTCAATTCCAGATGGCCGATATGTTTTGACCCTGGCCACGGTGGAGAAGAGAAAAAACCTGCAGATGTCCATGGACTGTTTCCGGGAGATTGCAGGAGAGGTGGGCATGGAGGATCTGCACTTTGTTCTTGTCGGTACCCGTGGCTGGAAAGTGGAAGGGCTCCTTGAAGAAATAGAGAACGATCCGCTTTTAAGGGAGAGGGTGATTTTTACCGGCTTTGTGGCGGACAAATATCTAAGTGCGCTCTACAGTGGTGCCGAAGCTTTTCTCTACCCATCTCTCTACGAGGGCTTTGGCCTCCCACCCCTGGAAGCCATGCAGTGCGGAGTGCCTGTTATTACTTCCAATAGCAGTTCATTGCCTGAAGTGGTGGCCGATGCTGGCATTATGGTTGATCCTTCTGACAGGGAAGGGATGTGTGAAGCGTTGCTTCTGTTGTTGCAGGACGAAAAGGTCTATAAGGATTATCAGGCCAGAGGGATTGCGCGGGCAAAACAGTTCTCCTGGCGTCATTGTGCCGATGCCACAGTTGCCGGCTACAGGGAAGCCTGGAAAACAAGAGAGCTGAGATAATCGTATGCATATCCTCTATGATTATCAGATATTTGGCCTGCAGAGTGTGGGCGGGATATCCAGGTACTTTGTTGAACTTGGACAAAGACTGCCCATCCTCTTTCCAGATATACAAACCACCGTTCTTGCCCCCTTCCATGTCAATGAATATCTGGCAGGCTCAGCTATCCATAAGATTGGCAGGAAAAT
>JAOZKX010000158.1 GCA_029935135.1 Desulfocapsa sp. | reverse complement strand
TCAGCACGGTGTGAATATTATGGAATTCTGTAAGGCGTTTAATGCCAAGACACAGGCAATGGGAGATTCCATTGTACCTGTTGTAATCTCTGTCTACTCTGACAGATCATTCAGCTATATCACCAAGACATCCCCAGCATCCAGTCTGCTTCTTAAAGCTGCCGGGCTTGCCAAGGGATCTTCCAATCCAAAAGCGGAGAGGGTTGGTGAAATCAATATGGATAAAATCCGTGAGATTGCTGAAACTAAGATGCCTGATTTGAATGCATATGATATTGACAGTGCCAGTAAGATTATTATGGGTACCGCCAAAAGTATGGGGCTTACTGTCGTTAATTAACAGCGGTAAGTAAATTATTACTACCAGATCGTACTATCTGTAGAAAACGATCGTATAGAGTAGGAGGCTGTCATGCCGAAACATGGAAAAAATTACAACAATAAAGTAGCCAAGCTTGAAAGTGGCGTACAGTACACTCTGGAAGAAGGCGTTGAAAAACTTCTTGCCAGCAGTTATGTGAAATTTGACGAGACTGTTGATATTGCGATGAAGCTAGGGGTTGATCCCCGACATGCAGACCAGATGGTTCGTTCTTCAGTCGTGTTGCCCAACGGTACAGGTAAGGTTACCCGTGTTCTCGTCTTCGCCAAAGGTGAAAAAGAGGCCGAGGCCAAAGAGGCCGGGGCTGATTTTGTTGGTGGTGATGATCTTGTTGATAAAATTAAAGAAGGCTGGACTGAGTTTGATAAAACTGTTGCCACTCCAGATATGATGGGCACGGTGGGTAAAATTGGTCGTATCCTTGGACCAAGAAATCTGATGCCAAATGCAAAACTCGGCACTGTTACTTTTGATCTAGCCTCCGTTATTAAAGATATCAAAGGTGGTAAAGTCGACTTTCGTGTTGATAAATCAGGCATTATACACGCTGGACTCGGTAAAGTGTCCTTTGGCCAGGAAAAACTTGTAGAAAATCTGATGGTATTTGTTGATAAAATTATCCAATTGAAACCCTCGTCAAGTAAGGGAATTTATCTCAAGTCCGTAACGATAACTTCCACAATGGGTCCTGGTATTAAGCTTGATCCTATTTCTCTTCGCGCTGCAGTAAAATAAGCCGAGAGTAATTTAATATAGTAAGAAATGTAATTAGGTCGAAGACAGCAGGTACTTTCTCGTTTAATCACTTTGTGTGACCTGCCGAGGCAATAGAAATGGTTTTCATGCAGATTGTTCTAATAATCTGTATTTACGATTTTCAAGCTGTAACTGCTGTTTAGGTAAAGAATAATCTTAAACCGATATAAGGAGAAGTACTTTGAACCGTGATGACAAAACAGCAATAGTCACCCAGTTGAACGACTCATTCAGTCGTGCAAAATTTACTGTGGTAACAGACTATTGTGGTTTAAAGGTTTCCGAATTGCAGGAACTGCGCATTCAACTGCGTGACTGTGGTTCTGAGATCCGTATTGCAAAGAATACTCTTCTGAAAAGGGCAGTTACCGATACAGCCAGTGATATTCTCATTGATGATTTCACAGGCACCACAGCCGTTGTTGTAGGCTATGATGATCCGGTAGCACCGGCTAAGGCATTAACAAACTTTGCCAAAGACCATGAAAAGCTTCAAATTCGGTCTGCCGCCCTTGATGGAGAAAAATTAACAACTGATGAATTGGTTGCTCTGTCCAAACTTCCAAGTAAAGAAGTACTGCTTGGGCAGTTTCTTTCTGTGCTCAACTCTGTGCCTACCGGACTTGTCCAGGTACTCTCAGGTGTACCGCGTACATTCCTTTATGGATTGCAGGCCGTCAAAGAACAGAAAGAGCAGGCGTAATTGTATCTGCTTGTCAGATAATTAAAATTAAAATAATAATTTAAATAGAAATACGAGGTATTACTCATGGCTGTATCAAAAGAAGATGTAATTGAATTTATTTCCAGCATGTCCGTTCTTGAGCTTTCTGAGCTTATCAAAGAGCTTGAAGAAAAATTTGGTGTTTCCGCTGCTGCACCTGCAGCTGTCGCCGTCGCTGCTGCTGGAGATGGTGGTGGAGAAGCTGCCGCTGAGCAGACTGAATTTGATGTTATCCTTACTTCCCCAGGTGACTCCAAAATTAAGGTCATTAAAGAAGTTCGTGCGATCACCGCTCTTGGACTGAAAGAAGCCAAAGCTCTCGTTGAGGGTACCCCTACTCCAGTTAAAGAAGGTATCAGCAAAGATGAAGCAGAAGAGATCGTAAAGAAGATAGAAGCAGTTGGTGGCGGTGTAGAAATCAAATAATCCCCCCCCATTTCTTCGAAGGTTGTTTCTCTTGAACAGCCTAGGTTTTACGATACGCTACCGGCAAAATGCCGCGTAGCGTGTCGTGTTTTAAGCAACTACTACTGTAGAGCTTCAAAAAATATGTGAAATCAACGGGATAGCTTGGCTCTCCTTGTCGCTCATATTGATTTGATTTCAAATTACCTTAATGTAGAGCTATGATCCTTAATAGAACTGAAACAAACTTTGTCCTACATATATGCACCATCGTATCGTGCTGGAATCTCAGTACTAATCCCCATTGTCAGTTTTACCATACCTTTTAAATTTTCCGGTTAAGCTACTAAAATAGCCAAACCGTTTAATCTCCACACCCAGCACTATATTTCTGGGCGTGGCTATACAATTATCAGATAAAGGCATCCCCGAGGTTTATTATGGAAAGAGTGAGAAGAAATTTTGCCACAGCAGCAACAGTTCTGGAGCCGCCGCATTTGATTTCCATGCAGCGTATATCCTACGAACAGTTCTTACAGATTGATGTCGATCCTCTTTCTCGTACTGAGACAGGATTACAAGGCATTTTTAACAATGTCTTCCCGATCAATGATTTTAATGGCCTTTGTACCCTCGAATTCGTCAGTTATTCCTTTGGTGAAGCCAAATATACAATCGCTGAATGTCAGCAGCGGGGAATGACCTACGATATTCCCGTAAAAATCACCGTTCGTCTTATTACATTTGATGTGGATGAGGAAACGGGTGTCCAGACTATTCGTGATATTAAAGAACAGCAGGTCTTTCTTGGATCGCTTCCTTTAATGACCGGAGATGGCGTATTTGTTATCAATGGCACCGAACGTGCAATCGTTTCACAGCTGCAGCGTTCTCCAGGTTTATTCTTTACCCATGATAATGGAAAGAGTCATGCCAGTGGTAAGCTTCTGTATTCTGCTCGTATTATCCCAGTTCGCGGTTCCTGGATCGATCTCGAATTTGACATTAAAGATGTTCTTCATGTACGTATCGACAGGCGTCGTAAGTTTCCTGTTACTACCCTGCTGAAGGCCATTGGCCTGAATGGTGAAGAACTTCTTCGTGAATTTTATCTCACTACCAATGTGAAGAAAGAAAAAAAGAAATTCTTCCGTGAATTCTCTACTGAGACTATTCAGGGACAGCGCCTTGAATTTGACCTGGTTGACCCGTCCAGTGGTGATATTATAGCCAAAGAAGGAAAGAAACTTGGTAAGGCTGTCTGTAGACGAATTGAAAAAGCTGAGATTGAATTCTTACAGATATCCACAGAAGCGCTTTTGGGTAAATTCCTTGTGGCAGATATAGTACACCCAAAAACTGGAGAGGTTGTAGCTTTATCCAATAGTGAAGTCACAGAGGCGCTGCTTGAAGTTTTAGCCGAGGCCTCAATAAAAGAATTTGAAATTCTCCATATAGATGGGATTAACTACAGTGAGTCGTTTAGAAAGACCCTGGCCCTTGATAAAGTAACCACTTCTGAGGAAGCACTTTTAGAAATCTACCGTCGTCTTCGACCATCTAGTCCCCCCACCATAGAAGTTGCTGAGACCTTTTTTGAAAATCTCTTTTTCAATCCTGATCTTTATGATTTGTCTGAGGTTGGTCGTTATAAAATTAATGCCCGCCTGGAACTGGATACAGATATCAATCATCGTGCATTGACTCGCGAAGATATTATCAAAGCCATTAAATATCTTGTTCGCTTAAAAGATAGTCAGGGCGGAGTTGATGATATTGACCATCTTGGTAATCGTCGTGTTCGTACTGTTGGTGAACTTGTGGAAAACCAGTACCGTATGGGGCTGGTTCGTATGGAACGTGCCATCAAAGAAAGGATGACACTTAACGAAGTAGAAACCATGATGCCCCATGATTTGGTCAATCCGAAGCCTATTTCCGCTGCAATTAAAGAATTCTTCGGTACATCCCAGTTATCACAGTTTATGGATCAAACCAATCCTCTCTCAGAGGTCACTCATAAACGGCGTCTTTCTGCCCTCGGACCAGGCGGTTTATCTCGAGAACGTGCAGGTTTTGAGGTGCGTGATGTCCATCCAACTCATTATGGTCGTATTTGTCCTGTAGAAACCCCTGAAGGACCCAATATTGGTCTGATTGTTTCCCTTGCTACCTATGCGCGTGTTAATCCTTATGGGTTTATTGAAACACCGTATCGAAAGGTTGAGGATAGGATCGTTCTTGATGAGATAAAATATCTCAGTGCTCTGCAGGAACAGAAGCAACTTATTGCTCCTGCCAGGACCAAAATAGATAAGGATAATAAAATTATTCCAGATCTCTTGATCGTACGTGACGAGGGAGAGGTAGTTACCACCACTGCTGAGCAGGTCAGTTATATGGATATTGCTCCCAATCAGCTAATCAGTGTTGCTGCTTCCCTTGTGCCATTTTTGGAAAATGATGATGCAAACCGTGCGCTTATGGGATCAAATATGCAGCGTCAGGCAGTTCCTCTGATGATCACTGCTGCTCCCTTTGTTGGAACCGGCATGGAACGCTATGTTGCCAGAGATTCCGGTGCATGTCTTCTTTCAGGAGGCGAGGGTGTTGTTGAAGAGCTTGACTCCAACCGCATAGTCGTTCGTTATGACAGACCAGGTGTCGATGGCTTTGATACCGGCGTTGGCGTCTATCGATTAAGTAAATATAAAAAATCTAATCAAAATACATGTTTCACGCAAAATCCTCTCGTTTTGCCTGGAACACGGGTTGAAAAAGGGACAGTACTTGCGGATGGTCCTTCCTGTGAGCAGGGGGAACTTGCCCTTGGTAAAAATGTGACCATAGCCTTTATGCCTTGGCGAGGTTTTAACTTTGAGGATTCCATTCTTATCAATGAACGGCTCTTGAAGGAAGATACCTTTACCTCTGTGCATATTGAAGTTTTCGAGACCATGGCCCGCGATACCAAGCTCGGTAAAGAAGAGATCACTCGTGATATCCCAAATGTCAGCGAAGATACCCTGAGAAATCTTGATGACTCTGGAATTGTTCGCATTGGCGCTGATGTGCATGCTGGAGATACGCTGGTTGGAAAGGTCACCCCGAAAGGGGAGTCCATGCTTTCTCCTGAAGAAAAGCTCCTTCGAGCCATCTTTGGTGAAAAAGCACAGGATGTCAAAGATTCTTCATTACGAGTACCACCCGGTGTAGAAGGGGTTGTCATTGATGCCAAGGTCTATTCCCGTAAGGGTGTCGATAAAGATGAACGCTCCCTTATGATTGAGGATATGGAAATCGATCGTTTGAATAACGACAAACTCGATGAACTTGCTAGTCTGAAGAAGGGTGTATGCCGAGAACTTGGCGACATTATGAACGGACGTACAGTGAAAGAGGATGTCTGTGACAGTAAGGGCAATGTTCTTGTTAAACTTGGCAAAAAAATGAATGCAGATCTGGCCGGAGAAATTGGATTTGCTGGTCTGGCAAAAGTGAATTTCTCAGAAAAAGCCAAGT